>CAJCHX010000161.1 GCA_903970215.1 Acidobacteriaceae bacterium | reverse complement strand
CCACGTCGTCGGCGGTCATGCGCTTGTCGGGCACCTACTGTCCCTTCTCGTTCACTGCGGCCGGGCGCCCGTTCTGGACGAAGGCCCGCCGATGGTCGTCCGAATAGCCCGCGAGGTTGAGCTCGAACGTGAATCCCTGCTCATACCGGTAGCTGGTGTGCACGTTCACCGGGTCGATGCCGTTGATGGCCTCCTTCGCCTTCCGGATCACGCGGGTGTCCTTGGCCGCGATCCGGCGGGCGACGGCGAGCGCCGCATCGTCGAGTTCGGCCCGCGGCACCACCTGGAAGACCGACCCGTGGTGGTGCAGCTGCGCCGCGGTGACGGTGCCGGCCGTGAAGTAGAGCGTCCGCATGAGGTGCTGGGGGACCAGCCGCGCGAGATGGGTCGCGGCGCCGAGGGCGCCCCGATCCACTTCGGGGAGGCCGAAAGTCGCATCGTCGGACGCGATCACGACGTCGGAGTTGCCGACCAAGCCGATTCCGCCGCCCAGGCAGAACCCCTGGACGGCGGCGATCACCGGGACCGCGCAGTCGTATACGGCCGAGAAGGCCGCAGCGCAGCCATGATTCGCGCCGATCAGCGCCGAGTACCCAGGTGTGGATGTCATCTCCTTGATGTCCACGCCGGCATTGAATCCGCGCCCCTCGGCGCGCAGGACCACCACGTGCGCGTCGGCATCGGCGCCGCAACCTCGTACGGCCTCGGCCAGATCGAACCAGCCCTGCACCGTCAGCGCGTTGACGGGCGGTGCGTCGACGGTGACGACGCGGATGTGCGGCTCGGGCTCGGATACAGCGACTCCCGGCATCGGCGCCTCCTCGGGTCGGTAACGCCCCCAAACCTAGCACTTGCTTGGTACGTTGGGGACCGTAACGCGAGGCCGGCCGACGACGACCCGGCACACCCGAGAAGGAGCCGACGAAACGTGACGCTCGACCTTGATCTGCGGGGTTCGGTAGTGCTGGTGACCGGGGGAGTGCGCGGGGTGGGCGCGGGCATCACACGCGCCTTCCTCCGGTGCGGCGCAACGGTCATCACCTGCGCGCGGCACGAGCCCGCGGAGCCCATCGCCGTAGCCGGGACGACCGCCGGCTTCCTCCCCTGCGACGTCCGCGACACCGAGCAGGCGGCGCGACTGATCGCGACTGTCGCGGACCGGCACGGTCGCCTCGACGTACTGGTCAACAACGCCGGCGGGGCGCCGTTCGCCGCCGCCGCCACCGCGTCTCCGCGGTTCCACGAGCGGGTGCTCGCGCTCAACCTGCTGGCTCCTCTGCACGTCGCTCAATGCGCGAACGCGGTGATGCAGCAACAGGATTCGGGTGGGGCCATCGTGAACATCTCGAGCGTGAGCGGCACCCGGCCGTCGCCGGGAACGGCGGCCTATGGAGCCGCGAAGGCAGGGCTGGACAACCTCACGACCAGCCTGGCCATCGAGTGGGCGCCGCGCGTGCGGGTCAATGCGTTGGACGTGGGAATGGTGCGCACCGAGAACGCCGTGTTGCACTACGGCGACGAGGCCGCCGTCGCGGCCGTGGGTGCGACGGTGCCGCTGGGCCGACTCGCGGAGCCCGACGAGATCGGCGCTTGTGCCGCCTTCCTCTCGTCGCCGCTGGCGTCCTACGTGAGCGGCGCGACCCTGGCCGTGCACGGCGGCGGCGAACGCCCCGCATACCTGGCGGCCGCGACGCCGAAGGAACGTCCGACGACAGGGGAGCGACCATGACGGGGATCGTCGACGGCCGGGTGGCCGTGGTGACCGGCGCAGGCCGGGGAATCGGGCGGGCGCACGCGCTCGCATTCGCGACCGGGGGGGCCGCGGTCGTGGTGAACGACATCGGCGTCGGCCTCGATGGCAGCGGGCGCGACGCCACGTCGGCGAAGGGGCCCGCACAGCAGGTGGTCGACGAGATCGTCGCGGCCGGCGGCCGGGCGGTCGCCAATACCGACGATGTGGCCGACTGGGCCGGCGCCCGGTCGCTGATCGACTGCGCCGTGGACACTTTCGGTCGGCTCGACGTGCTGGTCAACAATGCCGGATTCCTGCGGGACCGCATGCTGTTCACCATGGGCGAGGCCGAGTGGGATGCAGTGATCCGCGTGCACCTCAAGGGGCACTTCGCCCCGCTCCGGCATGCCGCCGAACATTGGCGCGCCGAGGCCAAGGCCGGCCGGACCCCCGATGCGCGCGTCATCAACACCAGTTCGGGTGCCGGATTGCTCGGCAGCATCGGGCAGGGAAACTATGCGGCTGCCAAGGCGGGCATCGCGGCGCTCACCGTCAATGCGGCCGCCGAGCTGTCCCGCTACGGCGTGACGGTCAACGCCATCGCCCCTGCCGCCCGGACCCGGATGACCGAGGCCACCTTCGCCGATGACATGGCAGCCCCCGCAACCGGATTCGACGCGATGGCTCCGGAGAACGTCGCGCCGCTCGTAGTGTGGCTCGGCAGCGCCGAGTCGGCCGGTGTGACGGGCCGCGTGTTCGAGGTCGACGGGGGCCGAGTCTCGGTCGCGCAGGGATGGCGGCACGGCCCGGTACGCGACAAGGGCGCTCGCTGGGATCCGGCCGAGCTCGGGCCGGTGGTGCGCGAACTACTGGCCGAAGCCCCCGCGCCGGAGCCGGTGTACGGGGCCTGATCAGGCGCGCCGGATCAGGCGGCCAGCCGACCCGCCCGATTGAGGAAGGCCACCAGGTCCCGCGCGGACTCCTCCATCGAGCGGGGGCGGTACCCCAACTCGCGCCGCGCCTTCGAACAGTCCACGATCGGCGATGCGAGCAGCGGACCGATCGCGGCCTTCGACACGATGTCCGAGTCGAATCTCGCACCGATCGGCTCGAGCAGCGGCATCGCGGCCTTGAGTGCGCCCAGCGGGAGCCCCACCAGTGGGCCGCGACGGCCGGCCGCTGCGGCGTTGAGCCGCATGAAGTCGATCAGTGGCCGGTACTCGCCGCCCAGCAGGTAGTTCTCGCCGGTGCGGCCCTTCTCTGCCGCGAGCACCAGACCCGACACCACGTCCCGCACGTCCACCAGGTCGAAGCCCGCCCGGCCGATGAACACCGGAACCCGCCCGGCCGCCGCGGAGCGGGCGAGCCCGTTCAACCGGGACAGCGGCGCGCCGAAGTCGCACGGGCCCCAGATTCCCGTCGGGTTGCACACCGTGGCGTCCAGGCCGTCGGCGACCACTCCCGCCAACTCCTGCTCACCGGCCCACTTGGAGCGGTCGTACACGGGGATCTCGGGGCGGTCCGACCGCGGGGTGGCCTCGCTCATCAGCCGCGCTCGGTCCTGGTCGAAGGCGTGCACCGAGCTCAGGTGCACGAATCGCCGGACGCCGACATCCAGTGCAGCGCGGGACACGGTCCGCACCCCCTCGGTGTTAAGCCTCCAGGCCCGGTCGTCCTGCATTCGCAGAGTGATGGCGGCGACCAAGTGGAACACCACCTCCACGCCCCGCAGAGCCGACCGCATCGAGGTGGGATCGAGCACGTCGGCCGACACCCACGAGACGCGCCGCGCTGCCGCACCTCGGCTCCGCACACGGTCGACCGCCACCACGTCATGGCCGTCGGTCACCAGCCGCTCGATCAGATTGGTCCCGACGAAGCCGGCGGCCCCGGTGACGGCGACTCGCATGGCATGCCCCTTCTCAAGACTCGGTTATGGCGCTCGGATATCGTTGTGGCGCAGTCAGATCCGCTCGATGATGGTGGCCGTCGCCATCGCACCCCCGCAGCACATCGCGATCAGCGCGGTCGACGCGCCCGTGCGCTCGAGCTCGTGCAGCGCTGTAGTCAGCAATCGCGCGCCGGTCGAGCCCACGGGATGACCCAGCGCGATGGCGCCGCCGTTGACATTCACGCGGTCTGGATCGGCGCCGATCACCTGCTGCCACGACAACACCACCGAGGCGAACGCCTCGTTCACCTCGAACAGGTCGATGTCCGAGACGGACATCCCGGCGCGGTCGAGCACCCGGCGGGTGGCCTGGATGGGGCCGTCGAGGTGGTAGTACGGCTCACTGCCGACCAGCGCCTGCATCACTATCCGCGCGCGGGGGGTCAATCCCAACTCGCGCGCGCGATCGGCGTCGGCCAGGAGCAGCGCGGCCGCACCGTCGGACACCTGCGACGAGCTGCCCGCGGTGTGCACGCCGCCGTCCACGACCGTCCGCAGGCGCCCGAGCGACGAGGTGGTGCTCGCGCGCGGGCCCTGGTCACGGTCGACCCGGCGGGTCTCGCCGGTGGGTACCCCGTCCACCATCACCGGCGCCTCGATCGGTACCACCTCGCGCTCGAACCTGCCCTGCTCCCAGGCGCGCAACGCCTTGGTCTGGGATGCGGCTGCGAAGGAGTCGATGTCGTCGCGCGTCAGCCCGCGGCGGACCGCGATCCGTTCCGCGGCCTCGAACTGGTTCGGCATATCGATGGTCCACGACGGCGGCCGCGAGCCGCCGAGCGACGGCGGCCGGTTGGCGCCGAGAGGAACCCGGCTCATCGCCTCGACTCCGCAGGCGACACCGACGTCGATCGCACCCGCCGCGATCAGGCCGGCGATGTGCCCCGTCGCCTGCTGCGCCGAACCGCACTGCGCGTCGATCGTCGTGGCCCCCGTGGCCTCGGGAAGGCCAGCGGTGAGCCAGGCGGTGCGGGTGATGTTGCCGGCCTGCTCGCCCGCCTGGGTGACGTTGCCGCCGATCGCCTGTTCGACGTGTCCGGGGTCGACATCGGCGTGCCGGATCAGGGCGGTGAGCGTGGCCGCCAGCATGTCCGCTGGATGCAGGCCGGAGAGCCATCCGGCGCGCTTGCCGATCGGACTGCGCACAGCGTCCACAATGACTGGGCTACGCACGAACGTCCTCCTCGAGCTCTTTCTCGTCACAGTAGAGCTTGTTCTCGGTCCCGGCAACGATCAACGTCTCGATCACGCCTCGGATGTGCTTCAATGTACTAGAACGTGTTCCAACAAGGCAGGAGCGTGAGGGCCGTGACGGTGTCCTTCCCCCGAGGATTCGACTTCACCGACCCCGATCTGTGGGCGCAGCGCAAGCCGATCGAGGAGTTCGCCGGACTACGCCGAACCGCTCCGGTCTGGTGGAACGAGCAGCCTGCCGGGGTGAGTGGCTTCGACGACGGCGGCTACTGGGTGGTCACCCGTCTCGAGGACGTCAAAGAGATCTCGAAGAACCCGAAGATCTTCTCGTCCTGGGAGAACGGTGCGATCGTCCGGTTCAACGGCGACATCACGCGCGACCAGATCGACATGCAGCGGTCTCTGTTGCTCAACATGGATCCGCCGCAGCACACCAAGAGCCGCCGGATCGTCTCCCGCGGATTCACCCCCAAGGCCGTCGAGAGTTTGCGCGCCGCGCTCACCGAACGAGCGGAGCGGATCGTCACCGAGGCGCGCGCCGCCGGCGGCGGAGACTTCGTACAGCAGGTCGCGTGCGAACTCCCACTCCAGGCGATCGCCGAGTTGCTCGGCGTGCCGCAGGACGACCGGATGAAGCTGTTCGAATGGTCCAACCAGATGATCTCGTACGACGACCCGGAGTACGACGGTGAGTACGTCACCGCGATGACCCAGTTCGTCGGGTACGCCTGGAACATGGCCGAGGAACGCCGTACCTGTCCCGTCGACGACCTGGTCACGAAGCTGGTGAACGCCGATATCGACGGCGAAGCACTCGGCTCCGACGAGTTCGCCTTCTTCGTGCTGCTGCTGGCGGTCGCCGGTAACGAGACCACCCGCAACGCCATCTCGCACGGGATGAAGGCGTTCGTCGACCACCCGGACCAATGGGAGCTGTACCGGGAGCTACGTCCTCGCACCGCGCCCGACGAGATCGTGCGCTGGGCCACTCCCGTCACGGCGTTCCAGCGAACAGCGACGGAGGACGTCGAGTTCGGCGGTGCGCACATCAAGAAGGGGCAGCGGGTCGCGATGTTCTACAGCTCCGCGAACTTCGACGAGACCGCGTTCGCCGATCCGTTCTCGTTCGACATCACGCGCGACCCCAACCCCCACGTCGGCTTCGGCGGCACCGGCACCCACTACTGCGTGGGCGCCAACCTCGCCCGGCTCGAGATCGACCTGATCTTCAAGGCGATCGCCGACGTGATGCCGGACCTGCAGCAGATCGAGGATCCGGTGCGTCTGCGATCCGGGTGGCTCAACGGCATCAAGCACTGGCACGTCAAGTACAGCTGACTCGTCGAGTACAGCTTGCAATACGGGCACCAGGCACCCCGGTAGAACACCACCACGGCCGCCCCGGGGCGGGGTTGGTCAGGAGAAGTGGGTGACCGGCCGGTCAAGTAGACGGCCGTCGAGGTAGGTGTCGACTTTCTCGTTGTAGAACGCGACGAGACCGGCAATCGGTGAGAGTTGGCGGGTCGGGAAGTCGTAGGCCCAGGCGATGTCGGCGTACGTCGCATCACCGAGCCGTACGGTCCAGTAGCCGCTTGTGGTGCCCTTGTACGGGCAGGCGGTCACCGTCTCGGTGGGACTGAGGTGGGTGAAGTCGATCTCGGTGCGGTTGAGGTAATAGCGGGTGGGCAGCCCAGTCTCGAACACCAGCACCGGTGAGGCCGATTCGGCCAGGATCACGCCGTCGAGTTCGACGCGCACGGTGCGAGTGGAGCGCAGCGCGTCGACGCGAGTGTAGGGGTCGCGGGGGTGGACGAAGACCTGCTCGTCCTCCTCGAACCACGCATCGAGGGCGTCCCATTCGAACCGGGCCCGGCCGGCCAGTCCCTCGACCGTGGCGTCGCCGCCGTAGACCCGCAGCGCCGCGGGCCTGACCACGTCACCCACCTGCAGGGCGTAGCGGCGGGCAGTGCCGCGGCTGAGTCTCTGCTCGCGCTGCTCGTCGACCAACACGGTCGGGTCGATGTCGTCGATGGGGATGTAGTACTGCGGGTAGTGCGACCACTCCCACAGATACAGCGCCGACGTCGTGTCCACGACCACGTGCCCATCTAGGAGGGCCCGGATCCGCCGCGGAACCGGGGCGGTGTGGTTCACCGGCGGCAGCGTGGGCGGATAGTCGCCCTTCACGAGGTGGCTCCGGCCGCGGCCAGCAGGCCGTGGAAGTCGTCGTCGCACGGTCCGCAGGCCGCCAGGTGGACGGCCACGCCGGGGTAGCGGCGCGCCGCCAGGCCGGGATCGAGGTCGAGGACCATGTCGACGTAGACGTGCAATATCTGCAGGGCCTGCTCGCAGCCGACGTCGCGGGGATCGGTTGCCAGGAACCCGTCCAACTCAGGCCAGTCTGTCATGGTCGCCTCCCCGCACTCACATCACCCGAGACCCCGCCTGGGTGGCCGGTGGTGGTCAGATATCCGTTAGCCGCGAGCGCGGCCCGTAACTTACGTCGTGCGTCGAACAGTGTCTTGTAAATCGCATTGCGGTTCGACCCGAGTTGCACGACCAGCGCGTCGAGCGGGACACCCTGCAGGACGATCGCGATGAACACCCGCCGCTGCCGCGTGCTCAGCTCCTCCTGGACAGCCCGGCGTAGCGCGTCGATCAGCCCCTGCCATTGGGCGTGGTCCGCTGGGCCCATCCCGAACCGGTCGGGTAGCCGGTCCCAGTCCCCGCCGTCCAGCGAGACCGTGGGCCGTTGCCAGAAGTGCCGGCCGAGCTTGGTTGAGACCTCGAGAATGACGAACTTGTAGGCCCACGTCGTGAACCGGCTCTCCCCACGGAACTGATCCAGCTTGTTAGTGATGGCCAGTAGCGCGTCGGCTGCGGCTTGATGGGCGAGGTCGTCGAGTTCTGGGCCGGTGATCGGGTGCTGCCCGCTGCGGCGGCGCAGCTCGCCGCGGGCGATCCGCAGCAGCATCTCATGCAATCGCGCTAACGCCTGCTCCCGCATCGAGCCGAAGCCGGCGAGCGCGCGTAACCACTCGGCCGACTCGGGATCGAGCCCGCGCTCTTCTCGACCGGGGGCGCGGTCGCTGGTGATCCCGGGGTGATCGTCCAGCGGCATGGTCTCGAGTCTACGTGCCGTCTGTTCAGCGCCGTCCGGTTGCACAGAGGTAAGACGGGGCCGCAGCCAGCCGCTAACTCGGGTGTGATGACAAGCAAGCCTACAAGTTCCGCGGCATTCGGCGGCCGGGTCGCGTTGGTGACCGGAGGCGGCCGCGGCATCGGCCAGGCCATCGCGCTCGAACTCGCGTCCGCGGGCGCTCGGGTGGCAGTGCTGGCCCGTTCAGCTGATGAAGTCAAGCAGACCGCGAAGCTGGTGAGCGAGCGCGGCGGCGATGCGCTCGCGCTCCCTGCCGATGTCACCCTCGCGGACCAGGTTGCGGTGGCATTGAACGAGATCAACGAGCGGTTTGGGCCGGTGGAGATCTTGGTCAACAACGCGGCCGTCGTCTGGCCGCTCGGCCCGAGCATCACCCTCGATCCGGACCAGTGGGCTAGTGCGATCGATGTCAACGTTGCCGCGGTCGCGCGGCTCAGCTTCACACTGCTGCCGGCGATGCTCGAGCACGGGTGGGGTCGGATCGTGAATGTCTCCAGTGGCATCGCGGCCCACCCGGCCGGGATGCTGCGGGCCAACGCCTACGCCACCAGCAAGGCCGCCCTGGAAGCCCACACCCTCAACCTCGCCGCCGAAGTCGCCGACACCGGAGTCACCGTCAACGTGTTCCGTCCCGGGGGAGTCGACACCGCGATGCAGGCTTGGATCCGCCAGCAAGACCCCGAACAGATCGGCACCGACCTGCACGAGCGGTTTACCCGCAACTACGAGGAGGGCGCCCTGCTCACCCCGCACCAATCCGCCACGTCACTGCTGTCCCGGCTACCGACCGCCGCCACCGGCCAGATCTGGGACGCCGCCGATCCCACCTGAGCACGCCCCAATTTCTGGGAACACTCACGAGACTCACCCACCGAGCTACCAACCGAGGTAAGGAAGAAGCCCCACATGACGCTGTTGCACCCTGGAGACCCGTTCCCGACCCTGGCCGTGACCCAGCCCCGCGGCCACACCCTGTCAGTGCCTGACGTTTTCGACGGCGGGTACGGGGTGGTGTTGTTCTACCGCGGGTCGTGGTGCCCGTACTGCAACGCGCAACTGCGCGCGTTTCAACGTGCCACCGACGACTTGGCTGAGGTCGGGGCGAGCGTAGTCGCGCTGTCGGTCGACGACGAAGCCACCACAGCCGCGTTGATCGCCAAACACCGCTTGACGTTCCCGGTCGGGCACAGCGCAGACGCCGCGGCGGTGTCCGCGGCGACTGGGGCGTTCGTCGATCCAAAGGGCGGGTTCCTGCAGTCCACCGGCTTCGTTCTCGACCCGAACGGGAATGTGGTGGTAAGCGTCTACTCCTCCGGCGCGATCGGACGCCTCGTGCCCGAGGATGTCATCGGGATGATCCGCTACCTGCGCGAACACGCCGCCAGCACCGCCACCTCTTGAACGGCGCCGGCATCTAAATCAGCCGACCGGCGCCCCTTGGGCGCATCGATGGTGCGCGAGAGATTCGGCGGTACAAGGAGGTGAGCCGTTGGATCGTCGCGTCCTCGCCGATCAGATGCGGCTGTCCGTCGAGGAACCTGGTATCTCACGGGCGAGGGGACGCTACAGTCCCGCTGCCCGCAGCTTGTCCCGGATCCGCTCCAGGTCGAAGGTTTTCGGGCCGGTCTTCGCCCAAGTCTGCCAACCGGCGAGGGCACGTTCGACGGCGCCGAAGTTGACGTCGGGGCGGCTGACGGCCACAGTGTGCCCCGGCGTAGTCCACTTCACCGCCGAGGTGCATAGCGCGGATCTCGGCGCTGATATCGACGCCTTGGGGCGCGGTGTTGTCGGTCATCGTTGTGCTCCTTCGTCCGGGCCGGGCCGGGCCGGGCCGGGCCGGGGCTGGTGCAGTCGGCGCGGGTGGGAACGATCTCCGGCCTCGATGTCGCGGCCGTCGTAGCCGGCCTCGATGTCGCCGCCGGGCGGGGTGGGGACAGGCCACGCGGTGCCGGCACCGCATCCCTACGACACCGTTCACGTCGCCACAGAACCCGAGCAGTATTCGATTGTCTGGCCGGTCGCCGAACCTCGGTCACCGCACGCTCGATCAGGATGCGCCCGTATTCGGCCGCTGAGTGGCCGCAATGAACGCAGCGACAGCTTCCGCTAAGTCTTGGCCCTTATCTTCTTGGAGGAAGTGTCCGGCACTGTTGATGGTCACCGGATCGAACGGTGCGGCTCCGGGGATCTCGGCTCGCAGCACCTTGTCGGCGCCGCCGGTGATGGGGTCGGAATCGGAGAACGCGCACAGGAATGGGCGGTCGAATCGGCGCAGCGATTCCCAGGCCGACCGGTTCGCGGGTGCCGCCGGATCGTCGGGTGAGGTGGGAACAAGCATGGGGAACTGCCGCGCCCCTGCTTTGAACAAGTCATTGGGAAAGGGCGCGTCGTAGCCGGCGACCACGGCGTCTGATAGGGCGGTCAGACAGCCACCGTTCACGATGTGGCCCGCCTCGAAGTCCGGGGTTCCCTGGCTGTAGCGCTGCCAGGCAAGAAACGACTCGCCCGGGTGCCGGTCGCCCGTCGGTAAGAATGTGTTGGCCGCAACCACCCGAGCAAACCGTGCCGGGTGTTCGCCGACCAGGCGCAGACCGATGAGACCGCCCCAATCCTGGCAGACCAGAGTCATTTCTTCCAGGCCGATCGCCTCGATCGCGGCCCAGGTCCAGTCCACGTGCTTCTGGTAGGTGTAATCGCTGCGGCTGGCCGGCTTGTCGCTGCGCCCGAAGCCGACCAAGTCGAGCGCGACCGCCCGCAGGCCTGCCTTCGCCAATACCGGGATCATCGACCGGTACAGGAACGACCACGACGGCTCGCCGTGCAATAACAGCACGGTCTCGCCGTCGGATGGACCGTCGTCGACGTAGTGCATACGAAGCCGGTCGCCATCGCCGGAGTCGACTTCCACGTAGTGCGGTTCGAAGGAATAGTCCGGTAAACCCGCGAACCGGTCGTCCGGGGTCCGCAAGATCTGCATGAGGTTCTCCTCTTCATTGTATTTCTGGTACGGCACGGTTCGTTCGGTGGCTTAGCCGATTGCGGTCAAGGTCCCGTTGCCCGCACCGATGATCAACGTGCCGTCGGCGGTCAATGCCGGATAGGAGTCCACTGGTCCGCCGAGGTCGACGTCGAAGAGGACCGCGCCTTTCGAGTCGAGACCGAGGGCATGCCCGGATTGGGTGCCGAGGTACACGCGGTAATTCTTGTCGACGATCGTCGAACTCCAGATCTCTGCTCGGGCGGCGTGGTAGTCGGCGACCTGTGAGCCGTCGGCGATGCGGAACACGTGGACGGCGCCGCTGTGGTCACCGACATACGCCAGGCCGGTGCCGGTCACCGAGGGTGACGAGTAGGTGATGATTCGCGGGGCGTGCCATTTCGGGGTGCCGTCGGGTCGATAGGCCCATTCGTCGGCGCCGTTGGTTCCCAGCAGCACGGTGCCGTCGGGGGCCAGCCCCGCGGAGACCTCGGTGATGTCGTCACGCGGGTCGGCCCGCCATGCGATGTCGCCGCGATCGCCGTCGTCATTGATGGCTACCAGAGCAGTCCCGGAGGTGGTGTAGAGCCGGTTGCCCGACGCCACGACGACCGACCCGTAGGAGCTGTCGCCCACGCAGCGGGTCCAGCGCTTGGAGAGGTGATGGGTGGAGTCGATGTCGACCGCGGTCACCGTGCCGGACCTGTCGCCTACGTAGATGCGATGCCCGTCGGTGCTGGCGGGTGAGGTCGGCACCCCGGAAGCAGTGCCTCGACCAGGCGGCCAGGACCGCAGCCCAGGTCGACGGCGGGACCGGAGCACCAACCGGCGATCGTCGCGATCATCCAGTCGTCGTCGCGGTCGCCGTGCAGCCAGCGGTGCACCGGCAGTCGCCGGACCTCTCCGGACGCATCCTCGAGGTCGCATCGTCCGTGCCGAGCGACCGGATGTGTGAACGCCTCCTCCCATACGCACGTCATCGGAGCGCCCCCATTGCAACTCGCGCGAATTCGCTTGTCCTGCTGCATGACTGAAAGACGGAGTTCACGTCGTCGAGTACATCCACGTCGCGCAGCGGCGGTAGCGCCGCGACCGACAGGCCGGCGATGCGGAGCGCGCGTAGCGTCGCGTCGCCTGTCGTGGGCATCGACATCGGCACCCCGGGTAGGACGTGCGCTCCGCTGCCGTCGTGCAGGCCCAGCGCCCACCAGCCGCCGTCGTACGCGCGACCCAGCGCCGCGTCGGCCGTCTCGAGGCGTCGGAGACACTCGGCGAGCATCGTCGGGGTCACTTGCGGTGTGTCCATGCCGATCTGGACCACGGGCCCGATACCGACGGTCGCATGCGCGGCTGCCAGCCGGGTACCCAAGCCACCCTCGACCTGAACGAATACGGTGCACGCGCGCAATGCCGCCCGGATCTCTACCGCTCGGACCGCATACGTGAGGTCACCGGCGAGGGCTACTGCGCACCGGGCGCCAGGCACAGCCTTGGCTGCTGCGAGGGTGTCGAGAAGCGCGGCCGCGGCCAGGTGGGCAGCGCCGTCCGGGCCGAATGCCGGGATCAGCCGAGTCTTCACCTGGCCCGGAACGGGCGCTTTCGCAACTACCAGGATCGTGGCGGTCATCGCGCGCACCACAGGATGTCCAGAGTCGCATGCGCGGTCCCCGCCACCGAGCCGGACATGGTCGGCGTGTCGGTGCACAGCACCCCAGCGCGTGCGGCGTGCCCGTATCCGGGCCGCGGCTGATCGATCACACCGGCGATGCAGTCGGCCTCGTTGCGGCACGGGAGTATCACCGTGACATCGGGGGCGTGGGGATTAGGCATGCTGGAAACGGTATTCGCAGTGGCTCCATCCGGAGCCGTTGTCGCGGTGACGAAACTGTGACGTTCGGGCGCCGTCGACCCACGGCCCCCCCGTGCGTGCCTAGCGTGGGCTGCGTGATCGACGTGGGAAGGCACACGACCGCTCTGGATGAGACGCAGGCTGTTTCTGCGCGGTCGAGAGCGATTCGGCGCGACGTCGCGTGGGCAACCGGCGCTGCGTTACTGATCGCGGTCGCGTTCGTGGTGCCGCCCCTGGCCTCGCACAGCTACCGCCTACGGCTGGTCTCGGAGGCCGCCCCGATCTTCGGGCGGTTCCACCCGCACGTGGGAGTGGGGACGATCCCCGCACTGGTGGTCGCGGCCGCGGTCGTGTGCTGGGGCCCGGCGGTAGCCGAGCGCATGCCGTACGGCAGGCTCGCTGCCTGCAGTTCGACGGTATTGGCCGGCTGGTCGATGGCCCTGGGGACCGTCGGCGGATGGCATTCCTTCGCCACCAAGCTCACCGGGTACGACCAGTACCTCCATGAGGTGCCCGGCGTGCACGACATCGGTTATGCAGTGCGCTCATTCGCCCGCCGTATCCTCGACTACCAGCCGGATTCATGGACCATTCACGTGTCGGGGCATCCACCAGGGGCCCTGCTCACGTTCGTCGTGCTGGATCGGATCGGGCTGCGGGGTGGAACCTGGGCCGCGCTGTTCTGCGTCGCCGTCGGCGCGAGTGGTGCTGCCGCCGTCCTGATCGCCGTCCGCGCGCTCGCGGGTGAGGAACTCGGCCGGTCGTGTGCGCCGTTCTTGGCCGTATTCCCCGGTGGCCTGTGGCTCGCGGTGTCGGGCGACGCGTATTTCTCCGGGGTCGCCGCATGGGGTCTCGCCCTATTGGCGGTGGCCGCGGTCCGATTGCGCTCGCGCGGCGGCGATCCGTGGGGCTGGCTGGCCGGCACGGCGGCAGGCTTGCTGCTCGGCTGGGCCGTGTACCTCAACTACGGGCTCGTGCTCGCGGCCTTACCGGCCGTCGCGATCCTCGCGATCGCCCGCACTGCTCGGCCGCTGCTCGCAGCCATTCCCGCTGCCATCGTGGTGACCGGAGCATTCGTGGCCGCCGGATTCTGGTGGCTGGACGGCTACCACGCGGTCGTGACCCGCTACTACCAGGGCATCGCGTCGTTCCGCCCGGCTTCGTACTGGATGTGGGGCGACATCGCCGCTGCCGCCTGCGCATTCGGCCTCGCAGGTGCCGCAGCTCTCGGCCGGGCCACGGCCCTGCGCCGTGCCGCTGGTGCCCCGCCCCGCGATCCCGGTGTGACGGCGCTGGCGATAGTGGTCTTAGCGGCAGCCGTAGCGATGCTGGTGGCCGATGTGTCCGCGCTGAGCAAAGCCGAGGTCGAGCGAATCTGGCTTCCGTTCACTTTATGGGTGACATGCGGGGCCGGGCTCGTGACGGTCGGACGACCCCGCCGGGCGGCCGCGGAGTGGCTCGCGGTGCAGGCGCTGGGGGCGCTGGCAATCGCCCACCTGATCCAGATCTACCAATGACACGCCCCGGCGCGGGCGAGATCCGCCCGGAGGGGGAGGAGACCCGGATGCACATCCTGATCGCCGACGACGATCCCGTGGTGAGCGACGTGGTGCGGCGCTATCCATACTGTTGTCGGCCGGTGGCTTCCGCTGCGCGTGGCGCCCGGTCAGACAGGCCCGTCGCCCGAGAGCAGCAGCTGGGGAATCGCGGTGAACTCATACGCGACGCCATCACCGCCGGCAAGAGTGAAACACCATATGAGGTCGTAGCGATCGTCAGGCCAGACAGTAGGGACCGCGGCTCCGGGAACTGCAGGGATGTGTGCGGCGATGTCGGGAATGTGGTCGTGTTCCCAGGCCACCAGGCTCACCCCGGAATCGTTCCCGACGATCGAGGCCGCGAGTTTCCCCTCGCGCCCTTCCGGGTAGGCGGTGTCGATGGTCAGCCCGAGCCGTTGGCTGAGCGGCAGGACCGTCTCATAGGTCCGATGGTTGATCGTCTTGGCGGAGTTGCCGTACTCGGGCGAATAGAGTCGATCGGGCACAGCCAGATCGGTGCGAGTGGTGCCGGAGTATCCACCGTCGCCGGGTTTGCCCGAGCCGAACAACGTCGCGAGCGCGCCCGCCCGTTGCCAGCCGCGAGGTATCAGGCAATGCGGATTCGGAGAGCCCGTGACGTCGATCCCGGTGTACGACGTTCCGTCGACCGCGTCCGGCTTCTCGGCATGGCGGATCAGAAAGATGACCTTGGGCGGCATCGGTCCAGACTAGTCCGTCAGGCCGGTTTGCCGGATGAGACCAACCACATCGAGAAGTACTGCGAGCCACCGCCGTACGCGTGGCCGAGTGCGGTGCGGGCGCCGTCGACCTGGCATTCTGCTGCCCGGCCCATCACCTGTTTCGCGGCTTCGGCGAAGCGCAGCATGCCGGACGCGCCGATCGGGTTCGACGACAGCACCCCGCCGGAGGGGTTCACCGGGATCCGGCCGGTGAGCGCCGTCTCGCCCGCCTCCGTGAGCTTCCACCCCTCTCCAGGGCCGGCGAATCTGAGGTTCTCGAGCCACATCGGCTCGAACCACGAGAACGGCACGTAGATCTCGGCGGCATCGACCTCGTCGACAGGGCTGGTGATTCCCGCCGCGCGCCACAGCGCCGCTGCCGCATCCCGGCCGGCGCGGGGGCTGACGTGGTCCCGGCCCGCGAACGTCGTCGGCTCGGTGCGCATCGCGGTCGCGTGGATCCAGCCCACCGCTCCGGGCGCCGCGTCGCCTGCCGCCTCGTCGCCGATCACCATCGCACAAGCCCCGTCCGAGGAGGGGCAGGTCTCGTCGAAGCGGATCGGGTCCCACAACATCGGCGACGCCTGCACCGATTCGAGCGTGATGTCGGGCTGTCGCAGGTGGGCATACGGGTTACGGGCGCCGTTGCGGCGGTCCTTGACGGCGACCATCGCCCCGATGTGCTCAGGGGCGCCCGACCGGCGGATGTACGACCGCACGTGCGGCGCGAAGTAACCACCCGCACCGGCCCCGACGGGGACCGTGAACGGGATCCCGATCGACAGCGCCCACATCGCATTCGACTCGGACTGCTTCTCCCACGCCACCGTCAAGACCCGGCGATGCACGCCCGCCTGCACCAACGAAGCAGCGACGATCGCCGTCGACCCACCCACCGATCCTGCGGTGTGTACGCGCAGCAGCGGCTTGCCCACCGCACCCAGGGCATCGGCGAGGAACAGTTCGGGCATCATCACGCCCTCGAACAGGTCGGGCGCCTTGCCCACGACCACCGCGTCGATATCCGCGAGCGCGACGCCGGCATCGGCCAATGCCCGGTCCACCGCCTCGCGGATCATCCCCGCCATCGATACGTCGTGCCGCTTACTGCGGTGATGCGTCTGTCCCGTACCCAGAACCCCCGCCAACACTCTGTTCATGTCCTCGCTCCACTCAGGCTCATGTGGTCGCTCCGCTCGAGTTCATGACGGTCGCTCCGCCCGGGTTCACGATTCCCCCTCCAACACGGCCACCAGGTTCTGTTGCAGCGCGGGGCCGCTCGTCGCGTGTGCGAGCACCCGGTCGGCCTCGCCGGTGAATATCCGCCTCGCCGCCTCGCCGATCCGGTTCAGTCCCGCGGCGAACATCGGGTTGCCCGCCAGCGCTCCGCCCGACGGGTTGATGCGCACCTGTGAGCCCAGCCCCAGCGCCTGCCGGAGGATCAGCTCCTGATGGGTGAACGGCGCATGGAGCTCCGCCACCTGGACCGAATCCGGCGCGCCCAGGCCCAGCGCGCGACCGGCGGCCTCGGTGGAGGCCGACCGGGTGAGGTCGCGGGTGCCGAACGCACCCGACTCGATGCGGTGCTCGATGCCACCGATCCATGCGGGACGATCCGCGATGTCGCGGGCCCGGTCGGCGGCCGCGAGCACGATCACGGATGCGCCGTCGGTGATCGGCGCGATGTCGTGGGCGCGCAACGGATCCGACACCAGAGGCTCGGCCAGAAGCGCCTCCACCGAAGCACTCGACCCGTTGTCCGCGTTCCGCGCAGCCACCTCCGCCATCTGCCGCTCGGTCCACCGGCCGGCATCGAGGCCCGATCGTGCCTGGAGGCCCGCCACGCTGACGGCATCGGGCCACAACGGTGCCGCGGTGTACGGATCCAGTTGTAACGCCAGCACGCGCCGCAACTGACCGGCGGACGACTTTCCGAACCCGTACACGAGCGCCGTCTCGACCTGACCGGTCAGGATCTTGATCCAGGCCTCATACAGCGCCCACGCAGCGTCCATCTCGACGTGCGACTCGTTGATCGGCGGTATCGCGCCGATGGCGTCCACGGCCGCGATGAACGAGAACGCCCGGCCGGCCAGGTAGTCGGACGACCCGGAGCACCAGAACCCGATATCCGCCTTGGTCAGCGACGTGGCCGCATACACCTCCTGGAACAGCGGGACCAGCATCTCGATGCCGTTGGTGGTGGTGTCCGCGACCCGGACGTTGGGCGACTGGGCGAACGCCACGACCGCCACACCCGACCCGGGCGCGCTGCCCGTACTCACAGGTGCCTCTGGAACGTCTCGTACGGCGCATCGGGTGCGCCGGTCGGCGCGAAGTGGCTGATGTTGCCGGGTGTGGCTCCCCATTCCTCGCGTGGCCGCCAGACCGCCCGGACGCGCATGCCCATGCGTACCTCGGCGGCGTCGCAACCGAGGACGAGGTGCAGGAACGGGATGTCGGCGCCGTCCACCAGAATGTAGGCGGCCACGTACGGGGGAGGGATCCGCTGGCCCAGGAACGGCACGTTGACGATGCAGAAGGTCGTCACGATTCCGGTGTCGGGCAACTCGACCTCGGTCGTGGTGGGCACGCCGTCCGTGGGGCACGAACTGCGCGGCGGCACGTACACCTGCTCGCACACCGGACAGCGCTGGCCGATCAGTCGCCCTTCGGCGAGGGCCCGCAGGTAGCGGCTCTCCTCGTGCGACGCCGTGTGCGTCAGGTGCACGGTGACCGGACACGTCACCATGTCGATCGGCTCGGGCAGCGGTACCCCGGCGTCGGGGCGGTGGGGAGCCGCTGCGGGATCGGGCGTGAAGCAGGCGATGTCGGTGATCGCCCCGACCGGCGAGTCCACCCACCGGGCGGTCACCCGCATGCCGGTGTGCATCGCGTCGCGGTGCGCATCGACCGCGTGCAGCAGCGGCGTATCGGCACCGTCGAGCCGAATCAGCGCCCATGCGAACGGACGGTCCAGCGGCTGTCCCTCGACGGGGGCGCCACACCAGGACCAACTCACGACGGTGCCGCAGTCGGCGACCTCGACCAGCTCGCGGAGCGGATCGCACGTCACCGGATCGAACTCGGGCGGGGGTACGTGCACGCGGCCGTCACTGCCGCGTACCCCGACCACGCGCCGCTCGGCGAGCGCCGCCATGAACGTCCCCAGTACCGGGCCGAGGGACCTGGTGTAGTCGAATCCGATGTCGAGCGGCGCAGCGAGCGTCGCGAGCGGTGCGGTCACACCAGCAAGTGAAACACGTTCTTGTTTTTCGCCGCAAGAAGCCATTTTCATCGGCTCTGATCGCCTATCGTCGACGGCATCGATTCCTCGTCGAAAGGCGACCCCATGCCCGCAGCGCCCACCGCGAGCCCTGCCCTCCACGACGCCTCAGCACTGCATCGCGACCCGCTCCCGGTGGAGATCATGATCCAGTCGCTGGAGACCTACGCCGCTCGGACGGCCGTCTACATCGACGGCGGACAAGGCGAACTGACGTACGCGCAGATGCGCGACGCGATCAGCCGCTACGCGCAGGCGTACCGCGGACACGGCCTGGGCGTGGGCAGCCACGTCGCGATCCTGTCTGCCAACCGCCCGGAAGTGCTGTTCGCGCAGGGTGCGAATCTGGTCACCGGCGTCCGGTTCGCCGCACTGCACCCGATGAGTTCGCTCGACGACCACGTGTACGTCCTCGAGGATGCCGGCATCGACACCCTGATCTACGACCCGGACACATACGAGCAGCGGGCCGCCGACCTCGGGGCGCGGGTGCCTGGGTTGACGAACCTGCTGGCCTTCGGCCCCACCGGCACCGGCGTCGACCTGGTCGCGGAGGCCGCCGCGTACGCGCCGGAGCCGCTCACAGCCCCCGTCATCGGGCCGGATGCCACGCTGAGCCTGGCGTACACGGGCGGCACCACCGGCAAGTCCAAGGGCGTGATGCTCGGTTACCAGGGAAGTTCCGCGCTGCTACGGATCCAGCGGACCGAATGGGAGTGGCCCGCCGACACTCGGTTCCTCGCGTGCGCCCCACTCAGCCACGCCGGTGGGGCGTTCTGGAACCCGATCAGCATGCAGGGCGGGTGCATGGTGGTGCTTCCGCGCTTCCATCCGGAGCGGGTGCTCGAAGCGATCGAGCGGTATCGGATCACGGCGACGATGCTCGTGCCGACCATGCTGTACGCCCTGCTCGACCACCCGCGCCGCGACGATTACGACCTCTCCAGCCTGCAGACGGTGTACTACGGCGCGGCGGCGATCTCGCCGACCCGGCTCGCAGAGGCGATCGAGCGCTTCGGCCCGATCTTCTTCCAGTTCTACGGCCAGGCCGAGTGCCCGATGACGATCTCCGTGCTGCGGAAAGGCGATCACGACCTGAGCCGCCCGGAGCGGCTGACCAGCTGCGGGCGCCCCGTCCCGTGGCTACACGTGGCGCTGCTCGATGACGACGCCACCCCGGTCCCGAAGGGCGAACCGGGGGAGATCTGCGTCCGGGGCTCGCTGGTCATGCAGGGTTATTTGAACAAGCCCGAGCAGACGGCCGAGGCGCTGCGGGGCGGATGGCTGCACACCGGCGACGTCGGGCGGTTCGACGACGAGGGGTACCTGTACATCGTGGACCGGAAGAAGGACATGGTGGTCACGGGCGGGTTCAACGTCTACCCGCGCGAGGTCGAGGACGTGCTGTCCGCGCATCCAGCGGTGGCCGCAGCGGCCGTGATCGGGGTTCCGGACGAGCGCTGGGGCGAGGCCGTCAAGGCCGTCGTGGTACTGCGGGACGGCCGATCCGCCGACGCCACCGAGCTGATGACGCTGGTCCGGGACCGCAAGGGCTCGGTGTACGCGCCGAAGTCGGTCGACTTCGTGGATGCCATCCCCGTCAGCCCACTGGGCAAGCCGGACAAGAAGGCGCTGCGCGCGGTACACCTGACTGCCAGGCTCCGCCCGACCGCAGGCTCAGCCAAAGCGCAGGCTCCGCCCGACCGCAGGCTCAGCCAGAGCGCAGGCTCCGCCCGACCGCAGGCCGGCCGACTAACGCCCCTCGAAGCGCGGCGCGCGCTTCTCCGCGAAGGCGCGCGGGCCCTCCTTGGCGTCGCCGCTACGGAACACCTCGAGCCCCAGCCTGGCGTCGATGACGAACGCCTCGTCCTCGGCCATGCCCTCCGTCTCGCGCATGGTGCGAAGGATGGCCGCGACTGCGAGCGGACCGTTCGCGTTGATCAGTTCGGCCAGCTCCAACGCCTTCTCGAGGGCGGTCCCGTCGGGCACCACGTGACCGATCAGGCCGATCTGCTGGGCCTCGGCGGCGCTCATGTGCCGGCCGGTCAGCAGCAGTTCGGCAGCGACGGTGTACGGAATCTGCCGGGGCAGCCGCACGGCCGACCCGCCCATCGGGTACAGGCTCCAGCGTGCCTCCGAGACGCCGAACCGCGCGCTCTCGCCCGCGACGCGGATGTCGGTCCCCTGAAGGATCTCGGTACCGCCTGCGATCGCAGCTCCTTCGACGGCGGCGATCAGCGGCTTGGTCAACCGACGCCCCTTGAGCAGGCCCGGTATGCAGGCCGGATCCCATCCGCCACCCGACATCGCCGCGCCCGGGTCACTACGGGCCATCGCCTTGAGGTCGGCGCCGGCGCAGAAGGCGCCGCCCGACCCGGTGAGAACGGCACTGCGGATCTCGGGATCGTCGTCCACGCGGTCCCACGCCGCGACCATCAGGGACAGCATCTCGCCCGTCAGCGCGTTGCGCGCGTGCGGGCGGTTCATCGTCACGATCAGGGTGTGCCCACGCCGCTCGACGAGCGCGTGCGGCTGATCGATGCAAGCGTGCCCGGGACCGGGATTCGGGGGAGTTCTGGAAACCGCCACACAGAACAGTAACATGTTCTAGTTTTGGATTATGAGTTTCAATGTTGCCGACCTTTTCGAGCACGCCGTCGACGCCATGCCGGATCGCACCGCGATCATCTGCGGAGACCGCACGGTCACGTATCGCGACCTGGACGAGCGCGCGAACCGGCTGGCGCACCATCTCGCGGCCCGGGGCATCGGGCCGGGAGACCATGTGGGCGTCTACTCCCGTAACTCGATCGAGACCATCGAGGCGATGTTCGCCGCCTATAAGCTGCGCGCGATCCCGATCAACGTCAACTACCGGTACGTGGCAGACGAGCTACGGCACATCTTCGTCAACGCAGACCTCGCGGCGCTGGTGTTCGAGGCGCGGTACGCGGACCGGGTCGCCGAGGTACTCCCGGACACCCCGCTCCTGAAGACGTTGGTCGCCGTGGCCGACCCCGCCGCGGGGAACCACAAGACCCGACTCGACGGCATTGCGGCCGATTACGAGACGGCACTGGCCGCGCAGTCCGCCGGTCGCGGCTTCGGCGAGCGCAGCGGAGACGACCTGTACATCCTCTACACCGGCGGAACCACCGGCCGTCCGAAGGGCGTCATGTGGCGTCAGGAGGACGTGTGGCGGGCGCTGGGCGGCGGCATCAACTTCATCACCGGGGAGTACGTGGCCGATGAGTTCCAGCCGTCGCTGATGGGCTCTCAGGGACCAGGCATGGTGGCGCTGCCGGTCTCACCGCTCATCCACGGCGCCGCGCAGTGGGCGGCGATGATGAACCTGTTCGGCGGCGGCACGGTGGTGCTGGTGCCGCAGTTCGATCCCGACGTGGTGTGGCAGGCGGTGCAGCGCAACAAGGTTCAGATCCTGACGGTGGTCGGGGACGCGATGGCCCGCCCACTCATGGACGCCTATCGAGCGGGGGACTACGACGCCTCGTCGTTGCTCTCGTTCACCTCGCACGCGGCGTTGTTCTCGCAGTCCCTCAAGGAGGAGTACCTGCAGACGTTCCCCAACCTGTTCCTCACCGACGCGATCGGCTCGTCCGAGAGCGGCTTCGTGGGCATCGGGATCGTGACCAAGGGCGTCGACTACACGCAAGGGCCGCGAGTCAACCCCAGCGCGCAGGCGGCGCTGATCGATGACGACGGCGCGCTGGTCCCGGTCCGGCCGGGCGCGGTGGGGCGCATGGCTCGCACCGGGCACGTGCCCCTCGGCTACTACAAGGACCCTGCGAAGTCCGCCACGATCTTCGTCGAGATCGACGGCAAGCGGTACGTGATCCCGGGCGACTACGCGCAGTACGAGGAGGACGGATCCCTGACGCTGCTCGGCCGCGGGTCGGGGTGCGTCAACACCGGCGGCGAGAAGGTGTTCCCGGAGGAGGTCGAAGGCGCACTCAAGTCGCATCCCGACGTGTTCGACGTCCTCGTCGTCGGGGTACCCGACGATCGCCTAGGGCAACGGGTCGGCGCACTGATCCAGCCGCGTACGGGGGTCGAGCTGGACATCGCGGCGGTGCTGAGCCAGGCCCGCACCAAGATCGCGGGGTACAAGGTGCCACGCAGCGTGTGGCTCGTAAATCAGGTGCACAGGCAGCCCAGCGGCAAGCCGGACTACCCCTGGGCGAGCCGCTACACCGCCGAGATCCCCGAGACCGCGATCCCAGCGACGCACTAGCCCTCGGGCAGAAGGAGGTCGACGTGCACACCCCGATCTGCGACCGGCTCGGCATCGAATATCCGATCGTCGCGTTCACGCCGTCGGAGCATGTGGCCGTGGCGGTGTCCCGCGCGGGCGGGCTCGGCGTCCTCGGCTGCGTGCGGTTCAACGACGCGGACGAGTTGGACCGTGTCCTGCACTGGATGGACGCCCACACCGACGGCCGGCCCTACGGGGTGGACATCGTCATGCCCAACAAGGTGCCCACCGAGGGCACGGCAGCAGACCTGTCGACCTACATTCCCGAGGAACACCGAGCGTTCGTCGAACGGACACTGGCCGAGTTGGGGGTCCCCGAGCTCGACACGCACCCCGACGGGGGCGCCGGCGTCCTCGGCTGGCTGCACTCGGTGGCGCGGGCACAGGTGGAGGTCGCCCTGAACCACCGGATCTCGTTGGTGGCGAACGCGCTCGGGTCGCCGCCCCGCGATGTGATCGCGGCAGCGCACGATCGGGGAGTGCAGGTCGCGGCTCTGGCGGGGCGCGCCGCGCACGCCCGGGCACATGTCGAGGCCGGGGTGGACATCGTGGTGGCCCAGGGGTACGAGGCGGGCGGGCACACCGGCGAGATCGCGTCGATGGTGCTGCTGCCCGAGATTGTCGACGCCGTCGGATCGGATGCCGTGGTGCTCGCGGCCGGTGGCATCGGCTCCGGCCGCCAGATCGCGGCCGCGCTGGCGCTTGGGGCGCAGGGCGTGTGGATGGGCTCGTACTGGCTCACGACCACCGAATACCTTCAGACCATGACCGATTCGGCCACGATGCAGTCCGCGCTCGTCGCCGCGACGTCGGCCGACACCGTCCGCACCCGGATCTACTCCGGCAAACCGGCACGACTGCTGCGCACCCGGTGGACCGACGCCTGGGCCCGGCCCGGGGCACCCGCGCCACTGCCGATGCCGCTACAGAACCTGCTCGTCGGCGAGGCGCACGCGCGCATCGCCGCCTCGCACGACCCGTCGGTGGTCGCGATGCCCGTCGGGCAGATCGTGGGGCGGATGAACTCGGTGCGGCCGGTCGCGGAGATCATGGCCGAATTGGTATCGGGTTTCGACGAGGCGGTGGATCGGCTCCACACCATGCGAGCGTCCGCCGCACCCGTGCCGCCGGCCCGGTAGCGATGGCGACCAACCAGCGCGCGCAGATCGTGATGACCGCCGACGAGGCGGCGGACTTCCTGCGGCGCAGCCGCACCGCCACGCTCGCCACCCTCGGTCCGACGGGCCAGCCGCACCTCGTGGCCATGTGGTACGCCGTGTTCGACGGTGAGCTGTGGTTCGAGACCAAGGCCAAATCGCAGAAGGCCGTCAACCTGCGCCGCGACCCGCGGGTCTCGGTGCTGGTCGAGGCGGGACGGACGTACGACGCACTGCGTGGGGTCGAACTGGAGGGGACCGCCGAGCTGCTCGACGACCCGGACGCCCTCCTTCGGCTGGGTATCGGGATCTGGGAGCGATACGTAGGCCCGTACAGCGACGATCAACGCCCCGGCGTCGACGCCATGATGCGCAATCGGGTCGCTGTGCGGGTCCGCGCCGCCCGGACCCGCACGTGGGACCACCGCAAACTCGGCCTACCTGCGATCCCCGTCGCCGGCTCGACGGAGCATGATCCCGACCAGGCGTAGAGTCGGTTGTGGGCCCAGTCGTCCATCGAAATCCGTTCGATGCTCCGGACTCGACAAATCGGCTTGACGAATGAGCCTTGATCGGAGCGTCGTATGACGCTGTACACGGACCCGCAGAAGAGTAATCAAAAGTTCGGCCGGCTCTTGGACGGAAAAACAGTGACGCGGGCCGCGCAGATCGTTCAACCTTTTCGTGAACCGACCAGAACGGTGCGGTTACTCCTCGATCGGACCGGTGCGATCGCAACCGGATCGTGGCGTCCGCGGACGTTCAATTATGCCGCGGAGATCCACGATCTGGTGCACAGCACTGGGAGCCTGGTCGGAGGACACGTCACCAGGATCGGCTTCCGGTGGAACAAGCGATCTATCGACCATCGGCATCTGATGGCCTCCGACGACGTCCTCACCACGGGTCCCGCGCTTGATCAACCTCGCGATGAGATGCGTCTCTACGGCCCCGCGGGCAGAGTTCTCCACCTGAAGGTCATCCCTCCCTGCTCATAAGGGATGCCCATAAGTTAGGCCCTGGGAGGCCGCCATGATCATAGTGCTCGGGCTCATAATTCTATTGATCGCTGTCGTCATAGGACTGACCGGCGTTCTGAACAACAGCGGCGACGGCCACGCATTGACGAACTCGTTCGCGGTGTTCGGCTATCACGTCACAGGTTCCACCGGCACGCTGTTCCTCTATGGCGCGGTCGTCGGCGCAATAGGCTTTCTCGGTTTCAGTATGCTGCTTGCCGGAGCCCGCAGGACATCCCGGCTCGGGCGCTTGGCCCGCCACGACCTGATGGATTCCCGCCAGGAGACAGCGGACGCATACCGAGGCCGCGCCGCCGACCAACGCGAGGTAGCCGCCGAGCGCCGTGAGGCCGCGGTCGTAAGTCCCGATCCGGCCGACCGGACGGCGACGGGAAGAAACCCGCACCAGGCGCGCCACTGGCGATACCGGATCGTTCACCAAACCGACTGAGCACTCCAGCCCCTGAACGCCGCGCACACGGTCGACGTCAGGCGACGCGCGACGTCGTCCTCGCTGAGTCCCATGGTCGAGAGCAGATCGAAGATCTCTCGTGGGTCGAACAGGATGTTCCACAGGAACAGCCCTTCGTCGCCGGGGTCGAGAAGGCCCGGCGCGACGACGGTCGGTTCGGCACTGCCGGTGCTCACGGTCGCCGGCGACAACCTCGCGCAGCGATTCGAGTCAACCCTGTCCTACGTGCCACACCTCACGTGTGCGGCGCACCTATCGCCCGGGTGAATGCGATGGCCGCCGGCCGCGGACACCCGTGCAGCCATCCTTGCGAGAAGGTACAACCGCTGCGCACCACGCGCTGGTGCATCGCCTCGTCCTCGACACCTTCCGCGAGGGTCTCGACGCCCATGCCGTAGAGGGTCTCGGTGACCTGCTCGAAACTGGACAGGCCGCGGGACGATGGGTCACGCCCCATCGCGAAGCCGGACTTCAAGACGCCCCTGTCGATCGTGACGATATCGACGGGCAGGGCGCGTACCCGCTCGACGGTCGTCCATCCGGCGCCGAAGTCGTCGATACAGGTCGTCGCTCCGAGTTCGCGCAGCCCCTCGAGCGTCTCGGCAACCGCGCCGATATCGACGATCGGTGATGTCCCCGTGACCGCGAGCCACATCCGATCGAGGGGCACGCCGTGGCGTTGTGCCGTCCGCTCGGCGGCGGTCACATATCTCTCGCCGTCCAGCTCGCCGGGCGAGACGTTCACGGATATCGCAGCATCGGCACCGGGACACGCTGAACTCAGGAATCCGAACTCGCGCATCGCTTGATCGAGCACGTGACGGCCCAGTTCCGGCATCATTCCGGCCCGTTCCGCAGCCGCGATGACGGGCCTGGCAGAGGTCCAACCGGTGCCGCGAAAAACACGAAGCAGCGCCTCGAAGGCGACCACCCGCTGCGTCGGTGTGGCCACAATCGGCTGATAATGGAGGTCCAACGGCCCACACGAGAAACTCGTGGTCGAGATGTCCAACCCGATCACCGCTCCTCATGTTCCTCGAAGTCCGGTCGCCTGCGCACAGCCGCCATTTCGATCGAGCCGGTCGTGCTCGCACTGCGAGACGGCCGACTCCGGAAGAGCCTCGACCATACTGACTATCCGCGGGGATGGGCAAGTTCAGACTCAGGCTGGTCGGAGCGGCGTCACACCGGTACGGCGTGTCGCCGCCACGGTGGCCGACCGATTCGCTCGACAGGTTCCACCCGTACCCGATAGTGTGCTGTCTGCAACAATCTGTAGCAGACAGGATCAGACGCGATGACTGTGTCCGGGGCTGGTCCCCAGGATCTAGGCGACGAGCTGTACCGGAAGTTCTTCGAGGTAGCCGATACGCCCCTGGCGATCCACACCGAGGACCGCCGGTTCGTCGACGCCAACCAGGCGTACTGCGATCTGCTCGGATACACCGTAGACGAGCTCCGGGAGCTGACGGTGCCGGACGTCGTTCATCCGGATGAACAGACCGACAGTTCCAGGTTCGCCGCACAATGGCTCACCGGGTACGCCAAGGGCACATCGGTATACGGTCGAGTCGTCCGCAAGGACGGAACCGCCGTGCGGGTGCGCGTCCGCAAGACGGTTGTGCGGCATGCCGGTCAGTTGCTGGCGATGGCCACGCTGGACAACATCGACCAGATCGATCATCACGAGTATCAAGCACGCCACGACGAATTGACGGGGTTGCTCAACCGACGCGGATTCAAAGATCGCATGCGGCTGTCCTATCCCACCGGCCTCGAATTCGTGCTGGCGATGATCGATGTCGACGGGCTGAAAGGCATCAACGACACCCACGGGCACGCGATGGGCGATCAAGTGATCGTCGCCGTGGCGCAGATGTTGACCCGGTCGTGCCCTGCGAACGGCGTCGTAGCCCGTTGGTCGGGTGACGAATTCGTGATGTGTATACCGAGCGACGGCACCGCCGACATCAGGACCGATGCGATCCCTACCGGTTCCGTCGCACCCGTGTCGTCTCCCGACGGTGTCTCGGTGGTCTCGGGGATATCCGTCGGGGCCACCACGTTCAATCCGTATTACGAGGCGGTCGAGACGGCCCTGGTTCGTGCCGACGCGATGATGTATCACAGCAAGAGGCGCCGACGGCAGGACGACCCGACATCCTTCGGATCAAGTCCCGCCGGGGGGTTCGATGGCGAGGGCGAGTGCGAAATCGATCCGGCCGTGCGGGTCGTCGATGTCGCGACCGGTGAGTAGACGGATCCGTTCGGCGCGATACCGCAGTGTGTTGTGATGGATGTGCAGTTCCCGCGCTGCCTGCCGCCACTTGCCGTTGCTGTCGACCAGAGCGCGCAGGGTCACCAGCAGATCAGCGCCGTGGTCGCGGTCCCAGGCTCGTAGCGGCGCCAGTAGCGATGTGGCGAATGCCGTGCGGATTCGGTCGTCGACCGATTCGAGGAGCGCTTGGTACGAAGCCCCACCTGGCCGCCGGACCACTTGATCCCCCGGTGGCCGCGCTCGCGCGATCCTGCACGCGAGTAGGGCCGTGGCGAGAACGCCGCGCAGTGTGTCGGGTCCGCGGGCCACGCCGCCCCAGCCGAGTATCGCCGAGACTCCTGCTTCGGCGATCAGATCGGCCGCGGCGTCGATGAGATCCGGTCGATCACCTTCTGCCACAAAGACATCGACGTCTGCGAAGCGCGCACAGACGCAGCGGTCCCCGATTCCGTCGATCGCGTCGGCGAGGATGTCCGGGGCGTTCCCGGAGGCGACGACCGTGATCGGTCCGTGGGGATCGAGATCGACTCCGGCCAGTCCCGTGTCGTAGCCGTGGCGCCCGATCCCGCCGGCCCACACCTGTTCGAGGAGACCGCTCAGATGAGCGCCGCGCATACCGTCCCGCGCGCGTCGCTCCGCGGTCTCGATGAGCATTGCCGGCATCACTGTCTCGATCACCAGTCGAGCGTCGTCCGGAATGTCGGCCAGACGGCGGCCGACCACCAGAGCGAACGAGGAGCCGCCGCGATGATCGATCGGGAACGAGGTGCACGCTGCGTCGGCCGACTCCGCGATGCGACCCAGACGTGCCGCTCGGGACGCTGCCGTCCGAAACCCGCTATCGGTCGGTTCCGGCCGGCCGGCCGCGACCCGCCCGCCGGGGCCGACGACCCAGCACGTGACCCCCGTCTCTCGCTGGATCAGGGACAACAGGTCGCGGTGCGTGGTCAGTCCTGCGAGGCGCTGCTGGAGCTGGCGCAACCTTCCCAGCTGGGCGCGCGCGAGATCTGGCCGGAGCGCTTCGAATCGCTCGATCACCGTGGAGAAGGACAGGTGCGACGGGACGACGACCAGCGGTAGGCCCCGGTCCGCGCACGCACGCTCGAGGTCCTCGGGCAGCTGGGGCAGGTCGTCGGTGAGGCCGAAAGCGATGGCCGCCGCGCCGGCCGAGGCGACGTCGGCCACCCATTGCGCAGCCTCGCGGCGGTCCAGCCACAGTCCGTTGGTGAGTACCAGGTCGCCCGGAAGCAGGTACCGGCCGGGGTGGTCGAGGTCGGTGACGTGGTGACCGCGGATGTCGCCGACCGCGCCTCGGGTCGACGCCGACAGGCGCAGGCCCAGCCCCTCGTCGGCCGTGAGGGCCTGCAGGCTGACCATGGAGTCTCCATTCTCGGCGGCGATCGGGCCGACGAACGATCCGCCATAGGGACAGAAAGTCAGGCATATTCTAGTTGTTCGGCGCATATCGCGAACGTTGCCGGGTTGCTTGACTTGGTCGATGGACGACTTCCAGAAGCCGGTGGGCGCAATACCCTCGACGCAGGTTCCGCGGTACGCCGGCAAGGGCACGTTCGCCCGTATCGCCGACATCCGCGAAGTGGGCGACTACGACATCGCCGTGCTCGGCATTCCGTTCGACGGTGGTACCTCGTACCGGCCCGGCGCGCGGTTCGGGCCGATGGCCGTACGCCAAGCAGCCCGAACGCTGCGCCCCGGCTTTCACGTCGAACTCGGAGTGGCCCCCCTCGAGGTGGTGCAGATCGTCGACGCCGGGGACGTGACTGTGACGCCCTACGACATCGCCGAGGCGTGCACGCAGATCGAGGATCACGTGCGGGACGTGATCGGCGACCGGGCGAGGCGGTTCGTCGCCATCGGCGGCGACCACACCGTGGCTCTACCCAACCTGCGGGCACTGCATCGGGTTCACGGACCGGTCGCGCTCGTGCACTTCGACGCACATCTGGACACGTGGGACACGTACTTCAACGCACCCGTGACCCACGGCACCATCTTCCGCCGGGCTTTCGAGGAGGGGCTGCTGGTCGAGGATCACTCGATCCACGTCGGCATCCGCGGGCCGATCTACGATCGGATCGACCTCACCGACGACGCCCGGATGGGATTCAAGATCATCCGGGCCGGCGATCTCGACGTGATCGGCATCGAGGCGGCAGTCGACACCGTCCGCCGCCGGGTAGGTGACCTCCCCGTGTACCTGTCGATCGACATCGATGTTCTGGACCCCGCCTTCGCCCCTGGCACCGGCACGCCGGAATCGGGTGGGCTGACCGCCCGCGAACTCCTCCGGATGCTCCGCAGCCTGGACGGGCTCAATCTGGTGGGTGCCGATGTCGTCGAGGTGTCCCCGGCGTACGACCACGCGGAGATCACCTCCGTGGCCGCAGCCACCCTGGTGTTCGATCTGCTGGCCCTGATGGTGGCCGATCGTGGCTGACGAGCCGGATCCCGAGCATGGTGTCCTGCGCTGGTCTTTCGGGACGGTCGTGGCCGTCATCCTTCGGAGCGCGACAACCGCCGCGCCGCGAGGGCGACCGCGAGCATGGTGAGCCGTCGTGGGTCGTCCAGCGCGACACCCAGCAGGCGCTCGATCTGATCGAGCCGGTAGTACAACGACTGACGCCGGATGTGTAGCCGCTTCGCCGTCTCGACCTTGCTGCCGCCGGATTCGATGAGCACCTCGAGCGTCGCCAGCAGTTGCCCCTGACGGGCGGCGTCCGACCGCACGATGGGACCGATCTGATCGTCCACGAACTGCCGGATCGCGCCCGAATCGCCGTGCGATGCGAGCAGCCGCTCGAGGGCGAGATAGTGGACGTCGGCCACCGATTGCCGCAGGTCCAGATCGCGCCCGAGCAGCAGCGTGGCCCGGGCGTCGGCCATCGCCCGGGGCAACTGCGCGATGTCCGACACCGTGCGGCTGACGACGACGCACAGGCGATCCTGCACCGGCACCGCGGCGCGGGCCGTGACGGTGACCACGTCGGTCAACGACGCGGCCGCACCGGCCGGCGCGGCCAACACGCCGTACACGAAGTCGCCGACCAGCCCGAAGATGCCGTGCCCGACGGTCCGGATCAGACCGTCGGCGACCCGCGGAGCCGAGTCGACGAGCTGCGGGTCGAGGGCCACGCACACGTACCGATGGTCCGAGGTGGCGATGCCCGACATTCGCAGTCGCGACTCGAGCACACCACGTTCGGCTCGCTGATCCGTGATCAACTGATCGAGGAGCAGGTGCTGGGCACGCAGGCCGTCGGCGAGGCCCTTCCGCTCCCGGATCAGGCACAGCGCCAAGACCGTGGGCGCGCGGTCGAGCACGGCGTCGCACAACAATTCCGTCGCGCCCGAGGTGCCCACGCTCAATCGGCCCCAGGTAGTGCCGTCCACAACCACCTGCGCCTCTGCGTACGGCCCCGGCGCGGTGACATCGCCGGCCTCCACGACCACCGCCTGGCTGTAGTCGCTCAGCCGCGCCCACGTGCCGAGCATCTCCGCCACCTGACCGACCAGTCCGCTCAGTGACGCGCCGCGCGCCAACGATTCCGACAGGGCTCGGGATGTCTCGTCGGCGTGCTGAAGCTTGGCCACGGACCGGTTGAGCAGCTCACTGTTCACCGCCTCAGCGAGCTCGGCGAACCGCACCGCGGGCTGCAGCTCGATGATCGGGAACTCTGCGGCCTCCGCCTCGTGGATCATCTCGGCAGGCACAGCCGCGAACGTACGTCCCACCTCGAACAGCAGGCCGGCCACAGCGCGATCGGCGAGCTGTCGGATGTACAGCCTTCGCGCCGGCTCATCCACCGCGACCAGTCCGACGCCGTTGGTCAACAACACCTCGCCACCGCGGAGGAGGCCGGCGACGTCGTACAAGTCGGTCGAGTGGACCCATCGGATCGGCCGATCCAACACATCCCACCCGCTGAGCGGCCGCGGGCGACATGGTCGCAGCAGCGGGTGAGCGAGCACGTCACTCAGCGTTAACACCATGGGACAGTATGACCCACACACACCCCGGAACGCATGACACTCCGCCCGTTGCTGACCGGCTCACCTCTCCCGCATTCTGATGTGGCACGACATCGAGGCCCCGAACAGCCCGGGGATTCGCACCGAAGCCGGACCGGATTCTCCTGTGTCCCGACCCGTTGAAGAAGGCACCTCATGAGCACACTCGTCACCGGCGGACGTGGATTCGTCGGTCGGCACCTCATCGACCAGCTGGTCGCCGAGGGCGAGGAGGTGATCAGCTACAACCGCGACTACTCGGTGGACCACCGCGAGACGGTCACGGCGGTACAGGGCGAACTGTTCGACGTGCCGAGGCTGATCGACACGCTGAGCAGGTACTCGGTGGATCGCATCGTCCATACCGCCGGCCAGAGTCATCCCGGAGTCTCGATCGAACTCCCCATCAGCACGTTCGCGGCGAACGCCGACGGGACGCTGTCGGTGTACGAGGCTGCGCGGATCACCGGAGTGCACCGCGTGGTGTTCTTCTCGTCCGAGTGTGCACTCGGCGACATCGATGGTCCGGGGCCGGTCCGAGAGGACATCACCCCCGCGCCCACCACGGTGTACGGCGTCACCAAGGCGGCGGGCGAGATGCTGGGCAGCGTCTACAACTCGCTCTACGGCATGGAGATCGTCTCCCTCCGGATCACGGAGGTGTATGGGCCGGGCCTGTGGATGCCGAGCCTCCTCGGCGACATGATCCGCGCAGCACTGCGGGGCACGGCCTTCCGGCTCGAGGCGGGCGGCGATCACCCCTTCCAATTCGTGCACGTCGACGATGTGGCGACAGCGGCCCGACTCGCATCCACCGCTCGAACACCCGGCCGACAGACGTATTTCGTGTCCGGCGGCGAGCAGAAGACCGTGCGCGACGTTGCTGCTGACCTACGCATCCGCTTCCCCGAAGCGGAGTTCGACATCGGCCCCGGTTTTCTTCCCGACTGGGACCGACAGGTCGAGTACGACCTGTCGGCGTCGCATCGGGATCTCGGCTACACGCCGGCCTGGCCGTGGGCGAAGGGGCTGGACGAGCAGATCGAGTGGATCAAGACCACGGAGTTCCGGTGATGAGGAGCGCAGCGATGGGTGAGATGTCCGGGCGGACAGCCCTGGTGACCGGCGCGTCGTCCGGAATCGGGTTGGCGACCGCAGCGGTCCTCGCGCGGGAGGGTGCGGACGTGGCACTGCTGGCCCGACCCCGGGACGACCTCGAGACCGCCGTGGAATCCGTTGTGGCTCAGGGCAGACGTGCGTTCACCGTGAAGGCCGACGTGGGCGATCCGAACGCTGTGCGCGCCGCGTTCGAGCTGGTCGAGGCGCAGTTCGGCCCCATCGACGCCGTGCACAACAACGCCGGTATCTCGAGGGTGTCGCCGCTGGTGGACACCACGGACACGGTGTTCGACGACCTGATGCGGACGAACCTCGCAGGATCGTTCTACGTGCTCCGGGAGGCTGCCCGCGTCATGCAGCCGCGGCGCGCCGGCGCGATCGTCAGCACCGGCTCGGAACTGGCCCTGATCGGCCAGGCGGGCTATGTCGCCTACAGCGCGACCAAAGGGGCGATCCTGGCGATGACCCGAAGCGCGGCGGCAGAGTTGTCCTCCTGGGGGATCCGCGTGAACGCGGTGTGCCCGGGCACTACGCGAACCCCGCTGCTGCTCGCCGAGTTCGACGGTGCCGCGGACCCCGAAGCCGAACTGGCCGACAACGCTGCCAGCGTGGCCGTCGGACGGTTCGCCGAGCCGAGGGAGATCGCTGAGGCCGTGGTCTTCCTGTTGTCCGACCGTGCCAGCTACCTGGTCGGCACCCACCTCGTCGCCGACGGCGGCCGCAGTAGCTGTGTACCCGCAGGCTCGATCGGCATTGCAGCCGATCCACCTCCCACCGAAGCCCACACCACACCGCCCATGGAGGGAAGTCCGACATGACGAACCCATCGAGTCCCCGTCTCTTCCGCGACATGACGTGGTCCGAGATCGCCGACGCCGCCCGCGCCGACATGCCGATCGTGGTCCCGATCGGATCGACCGAACAACACGGCCACCATCTGCCCGTCTGTACCGACTGGGTGATTCCGGAGCGGATCCTTGAGACCGCCAGCCGCCGATCCGACCTGATCGTGGGCCCCTTCGTTCCGTTCGGCTATCGCAGCCGACCGGGAAGTGGTGGGGGACAGCACTTTCCGGGCACGGTATCGCTTCGGGCAACCACCTTCATCAACCTGCTCGAGGACATCTTGAGCGAACTGTGGCGCTGCGGCTTCCGCAACATCGTCCTGTACAACTGGCACTACGAGAACAGCGGCTTCGTCTACGAGCCGGCGTACCTGGTCGCCGAGCAACACCCCGAGCTGAAGATCGTTGTGATCGAGGACGCCAACCCCGACTTCACCGAGGACCGTCAGCGGATCATCTGGCCCGACGGCTTCCCCGGGTTGGCCCTCGAGCACGCCGCGGTGATCGAGACGTCGCTGCTGATGTACCACCAGCCGTCGGCGGTCCGACACGACCGGATGGCCCCGGATGCGCCGGAGCGGGTGGTGGGCCACGACGTCCTGCCGATCGATACCCGACTGTCCACGGCCAGCGGGGTTCTGGCCTCCCCGATGGCCGCCAGCGCGGAGAAGGGACGCCTGCTCACGGAGTGGATGGTCGACCGACTGATAGGCATCCTCGACGAGGAGTTCGCCGGCCGGACCGCACTATCGGCACCGGACACGTCGAGCGTGTCCGCTCGCGCTACGGGCGTCGGCAGATGACCGCCCGACCGATCGACCACGAGATCGACGTCCTCATCGTGGGGGCGGGACCGTCCGGCGGCGTCGCCGCGCTGGAGCTGACGAACCGCGGCCTGCGGGTGGCGTGCCTCGAGCAGGGCGACTGGCACCTGCCGGACGACTTCACCGGTGATAAGCCCTCGTGGCAATTGACCCGCCTGAAGCAATGGGACGCGAGTCCGAACGTGCGCGCGAACGCGGCCGACTATCCGGTGGACAGTTCCGAGAGCCCGGTCGAGCCGTTGATGTTCAACGGCGTCGGGGGAAGCACCATCATGTTCTCCGGGCACTGGGTTCGGGCGATGCCCTCGGACTTCCGGGTTCGGACCCTCGACGGCGTGGCCGAGGACTGGCCCATCACCTACGACGATCTGCGGCCGTTCTACGACGAGGTCACCCACCACATCGGCGCATCGGGCCTCGAAGGCGATCCGGCCTACCCGGACGAGCACACCTTCCCGCTGCCGCCACTGCCGATCGGCAAGTACGGCCTCGTGGCGGCGAAAGGGATGGACGAGCTCGGTTGGCACTGGTGGCCCGCACCGAACGCCATCGCATCGCGCCCCTTCAAGAACCGGCCGGCCTGCCTGCGATATGGAGCCTGCGAATCCGGGTGCCCGACCGGCGCCAAGGCCAGCGCCGACCTGGCGTACTGGCGTGAGGCGATAGCGAAGGGGGCGGTGCTGCTCACCGGGGCACGAGTGCGTCGACTGACCGTGAACGACCGCGGACTGGTCACCGGCGCCGAATACATCGACCGCACGGGTACCGAGCGGCACCAGGCCGCCCGGGTCACGGTGCTGGCGGCCAACGGCGTGGGAACCCCACGCCTGCTGCTGAACTCGACATCGGCACTGTTCCCGGACGGACTGGCCAACTCGTCCGGGTTGGTGGGCAAGCGCTTGATGACGCACCCGTACGCATCGGTGTTCGGCGCCTACGACGCGGACCTCGAGACCTGGCTCGGGCCCGCGGGACAGGCACTGCAGTCGATGCAGTTCTACGAGACCGACACCGACCGCGGCTTCGTCCGTGGGGCGAAGTGGAACCTCATGCCCACCGGCGGCCCGCTGTCCCACACCGTGTGGGAGGAGGGACAGGATTGGCGGGACACCTTCGGCGACAACTTCCACCCGCGGCTACGACGGACGTTCGGACGGTACACCGAGTGGGGGATCACCACCGAGGACCTGCCGGACGAGCGCAACGAGGTGGTCCTCGACCCCGAGGTCACCGACAGCGACGGCGTCCCCGCCGCGAAGATGCGCTACGTGATCGGCGAGAACTGCCGGCGGATGCTCGATTTCAACGTCGCGCGTGCCATCGAGGCACACGAGGCCGCCGGGGCCGTCGAGATCCACCCCGTACCTGTGGTACGCCACAGTGCCTGGCACCTCCTCGGCACGGCCACGATGGGCACCGACCCTGCCACCTCGGTGGTCGATCAGTGGGGGCGCGCCCACGACGTCCCGAACCTGTTCGTGGTCGACGGCAGCGTCTTCGTCACGTCGACGGGCGTGAATCCCACGGCGACGATCATGGCGATCGCGCTCCGCACCGCCCGGTATCTCGCGGACAACCGCGCCGACATCCCCGCAGCAGTCTGAGGACACGAGATGATCAGCCCCGAACAACGCCGCATCTTCGCAGCGGCCGCGGATGTGCTCATCCCGGCCGCCGACCCGATGCCGTCGGCCACCGCCGCCGGCGTCGACGGTGCACTGCTCGATCAGGTCCTCGAGTACCGCCCGGACCTCGTCGAACCCCTCGTCGCCGCCCTGGCCGAATGCTCGGGACCGGACGTGCCGAGCGCACTCGACGCACTCGCCCGGGACCGACCTCGGGAATTCGAGGCGCTCACCATATCGGCCGCGGGAGCCTACTTCCTCAGCCCCGCGGTGAAGGCGGCGATGCCGTACGACGGCGCTCCGCGTGCCGTCCACGACGACGTGGACGGCTACATAGACCTGCTCGCCAACGTGGTCGAGCGTGGCTTCGTGATTCGGTGACCAGCCGGGCACCCGAGTCCTCATTCACGAAGCCACACGCATCATCCGGTTCCCGTCCGGATGACCACACCGGAGCCAGAGCAGCCCCCGGTCCGCATCACATCACCGCACCACTGAAAACTCCCTAAGGGGGCAACCATGTCCGTATCGACCGAGACGGAAGCCATCACTCAAGCGCCGCTCATCGAGAAGAGATCCATCGACTGGGTTCCACACGGGGAGCGGCACGGGAAGCTATGGCATCAACTTCCGCTGTGGTTCGTCGGGAATTTCCAGTACTTCTCGATCCCCATCGGCTTCATCGGCCCGGGCATGGGTCTGTCCCTGGGCTGGACGGCTGTGGCGGGAACCCTGGGAATCATGATCGGTACGATCTTCATGGTTTTCCACGCGTCGCAGGGGCCACAAATGGGGTTGCCCCAGATGATCCAGTCCCGCGGGCAATTCGGGTATCGCGGGGTGGTGATTCCGCTCTTCGCGACGTTCTTCACCTATTTCGCGTTCAACGTGGTCGACCAAGTGCTCCTGGGCTCGGGCCTGAAGGCGTCGTTCGGCTTGAACCCAGAGGTGGTCAAGGTGGTCATCGCCGCCAGCGCCGGAGTGCTCGCCATCCTCGGGCACGACTGGCTACACCGGGTGTTCCGAACGATCCTTGCATTCTCCCTGCCGCTGACGTTGATCGTCACCATCGGCATCGTCCTCGGGCACGGCGGCGGCGCGGTGCACGGTCACCCCGGTGGATTCTCGATGGTGGCGTTCATGGCGGAGTTGTCGGCGGCAGCGGCGTACAACATCACGTACGCCCCGTACGTCTCCGACTATTCGCGATACCTGCCCGCGAATACCAAGCCCGCCTCGGTGTTCGCATCTGTGTTCCTCGGCGCCACGGTCTCCGCGATCTGGCTCATCGTATTGGGTGCGTGGATGGCGATTCGCCTCGGCGCCACCGATGGACTCGCGGGCCTGCAACTGGCCGGGAACAACGTGTTCCACCATCTCGGCGGCGTGGTGGCGATGTTGTCGGCTCTCTCACTGTGGGCCACGATGGGGATGAACGCGTACGGCGGCAGTCTCACGGTGCTCACCGCGATGGACAGCTTCCGTCCGTTCACGCCCACCCGGCGCATGCGGATCGCCGTGATCCTCGCGTTCATGGTGGCGTGGTACGTGGTCGGTGAGGCCATCACCGGGGGAGCGGTGGCCGCGGTGAGCGTGTCACTCACGATCATGCTCTACCTGCTGGTGCCCTGGACTGCCACCAACCTGGTGGACTACTTCGTGGTGCGCCGCGGTCATTACGTGATTCCCGAGTTCTTCAACCCGCAGGGGATATACGGATCGTGGGCCTGGCGGGGTATCGGGTCGTACGCGCTCGGTTTCCTGGCGGAGGTGCCGTTCATGGTGATCCAGGGCCTGGGGCCGATCAACTACATCGGGCCGGCCGCCAAGGCATTCGGTGGTGTCGACCTCGCGTGGGTCGTAGGTCTGATCGTGACCGGTGGCTCGTACTGGCTCTTCGCCCGGTCGCTCGACGTGTCTGCCGAAGTCGCGGTCGGGAGCACGGCACACGCCTGAGCCGCCGACGGTGCCCTCCCGTGCGGGAGGGCACCGTTTCGCGCGGGATGGTCCGGCCAGCATTCTCCGCAATAAACCTGTTGCCGGTACACGGCGACCACTGCTAGCTTTCCGAGAGTCCGTGCGAGAGAACAAGGAGGTGGTACCCGTGAACGCAGTAACGACATGGGTGCTCCCCTCCAGGGTCACGGTCGGGCGATAGGTCGTCCGGGAGCGCCGTTCCAGCGCGTTCCCGAAAGGCACGACCATGCAGTTCACTTCAGGGAAGCACGTCGACGACGGCGTCCTCGAACGCGAATTCACCCTCGGCGAGATCCCCGGCATCCTGTGGACGCCGACATCCGCATCCGCACCGGCGCCCCTCATCCTGTGCGGCCACCCCGGCGGAGTGCACAAGATGTATCCCAGGCTGGCGGGACGAGCCCGGCACTACGCGGCCGAGTACGGCTTCGCGGCGGCCACCATCGAGCTTCCCGGGAGCGGTGACCGGCCCCGTTCGGGCGCCGCCGAGCAGGCCCGCGCCGACCTGCGCCGAGCACTGACGGCAGGCGAGCCGCTCGACGAGATCGTGGACCGGCTCGTCCTTCCGCTGGTCGAGAAGGCGGCCCCGGAATGGCAGGCCACCTTGGACACCCTGCTCTCGCTGCCCGAGATCGGCGGCCCGGTCGGGTACGAGGGTGGAGTGATCGCCATCGGCATCCGGCTGGCGGTTCTCGAGCCGCGCATCGCGGCGGCCCTTCTGTTCGCTGGGAGTTTCGTACCCGCCACCTCGCTCGAGGAGGCCCGCCAGATCAGCATTCCGCTGCAGGTCCTTCTGCAGTGGGACGACGAGGGAAACGACCGGCAGCGGGCCCTCGATCTGTTCGACGCCTTCGGCTCCGCACAGAAGACGCTGCATGCCAATCTGGGCGGGCATACAGGCGTGCCGTCGTACGAGATAGATGCCGGTGCGCGATTCTTCGCCCGGCACCTGAGGTAGCTTCCGTCACTCCTGGTACTCGTGTAGCAGGAACGCGGACATCAACTCCTGGACGGCCACCACCATATCGCTGCCGGTGGCCGTCCGGCAGCCGACCGCTCGGGCGGACGAGATGAGCGGGGTCACACCGTGTGCGGCGATCACATCGCCGACGAACATCGACGACTCGAGCAGCCCTGGATCGACCGGCAGCGGATCGCCGACGGCCATCCCGAGGGGCGTCGCGTTGAACACGAGGTCGCAGCCCGTGGGTTGCGCTGGACCAGCCGTCACGCGGCGGCGATCGCGCTCGGGTAGCCGATCTCGCAGCGCGGTGACCGACGATTCGTCGAGGTCGTGGATCACGAGCCGGCCGATTCCGGCGTCCAGCAGCGCGATAGCGATCGCGCTCCCGGCACCGCCCGCGCCGAGCAGCAGCGCCCGTGCCCCGTCGAACTGAGCACCGTTGTCCTGCTGTGCCTTGACGAAGGCGATCCCGTCGAGCATGTCACCGTGCCAACTGCCATCGTCATTGCGTCGCACGACGCTCACGACCTCCAGCATCGCACTCCGTTCGGAGCTGGTGGCACAGCGGGCGAACACGCTGTGCTTGTGCGGCATCGTGACCAGTAGTCCGTCGACGTTGCCGGTGGCGGCCAGACCCGCCATGACGGTGTCGAGGTCACGCTCCGCTACTCGCATCGGCACGCAGACCCCGTTGTGTCCCCGGTCCGCGAACGTGCGGGTGAGTCTGTGACGGGTAGTCGCTCGCCAGGATCGCCACGTGCTCTACGTCGCCGGCCGTGGCACCGTGGCAGCGCCGCTCCCCGGGAGGCGTCCCACCCGGTCGGGTACGCCGAGCACGGTGCTCAGACCCGCTAGGAGGATGTCGAGTCCGCGCTCCAGTTCCGCGGCGCCGTCGTAGGACGCGAGCGACGACGCCAGACCACGAAGCAGCGGGAACTCCGTGAGCGGTAAGCGATGCAGGCCGAGGCGAAGCACCGCGTCGGTCTCCTCGGGTCGCTCGACGATCTCTTGCAACTCATTGAGAACGTGGCCGTAGAGGAACCCGAAGAATGCGCGGTAGATGTGCAGCGCCTCGACACCGGTGAAGCCGGCAGCGACGAGTAGTGCGAGGACCGCCTCGAGGGGCCGTAGAGTTCCCAGCGGACGCATCGCGAGCGGCGTCGCCAACGGGCGGGTGACGAGCAGGGGCACGACGTTCGGGTGCGCCAGCGCGAGCGCGCGGAAATCGACCGCCACCATGCGGAGCTGGGCGGTCCAGTCCTGGTCGCTGGCGTCCACACGGAGTTGTTCGAGCACGATCTCGGCGATACCGTCGAGCAGCTCGGCCTTGTTGGGTATGTGCCGGTAGAGCATCGTCGGGTCCCGGTCCACGGCCTCGCCGAGCCGACGCATCGACAGCCCTTCGACCCCGTGGCTGTCCACGATCGCCAGCGCCGACCGCAGGATTGTGGACCGAGTGAGCTGGCCGTTGTCGCGACCGCGGGCGGACGCTCCCGGAACATGTTCTCCCGGTGAGGATTCCACTTCGTCGTTCGATGCCGTCGTCATCGCAGTGGGCACATCCCTTCACTGTCAACAGCGTACCGCAGATACGTTGGTCCACACTGTTGACAATTGCCGTGGACCGGCGTTGAATCATAACTGTATTGGAGCATCGTTTCACGGAACTTCCGGGTGACGAGGAGCGGCACAGGGTGCCTGCCGTCTCGAAGACCGCACCCACCATCTGCGCCTGTCGGTCGGCGCGCGTTCGCACCGAAATCATCGAAAAGGAATATCGTCGTCATGGCTATCGGCAATAAAGTCGCACACAAGCTCGAGGCTGCCAAGGGATCTGTCAAGAAGCACTTCGGCCGGGCTACCGGGAATACCCGACTGCGGGGCGAAGGGCGGACCGACCAGGCGGTCGGAAACATGAAGTTGGCCGGAGACAAGGTGAGGGACGCGTTCAAACACTGATCGACGGCCCGCCGGGTCGTATACACAGACATCATCCGTATTTCAATCACATACACTGTTTACAAATGGAGAAATCATGATCGTCCTCGGAGTCGTACTCCTCATCGCCGGATTCGTGTTCAAGATAGCCATCCTCTGGACACTCGGGATCATAGCCCTGGTCATCGGCCTCGTTCTGCTGGCGCTGGGCTCGCTCGGTCACGCCGTCGGCGGCCGTCGCCACTACTACTAACCGAAATGCGCTACGAGGGCCGGCGCGAAATGCGCTACGGCGGGAATCGCTACGCCGGTAGGAACATGATCAGGGTGATATCGGCACTGGTGGTCATCTGGTTGATCATCGGGGCCATCGCGGCCGGGCAGCGCGGATACTTCACTCACGCTGCGCAGAACTGCGCGAGTAGCGCGACGACTGCGATGACCGTGATCGCGGGCCCATTGAATTATATGGGCGTGAACGCCAAGGTGGCGGGCTGCGATCTACCGCATCCCAGCATTCCGCAGCCCAGCCAATAGACATCGTCAACAAAGGAGCCACAATGGCTACCAGTTCAATCATCTTCATCGTGGTCGTTGCGGTGGTCGTCGTCGCGCTTCTCGTCGTCCTCACCGTGCTGGTCCAGCGCAGGCGCGCAGAGCATCACCGCGTCGAGGCCGCCGAGATCCGAGACCGGGCAGGCGAGCAATCGCACCTGGCAGCGCAACGCGAAGCGCTGGCCACCGCGACCGCAGCGAGGGCTCGCGCCGCTCAAGCGGAAGCCGACGTGAAGGCAGCGGAGGCGTCGGGCCTGGCCCATCGTGCAGCCGTTCAGCGAGGCGAAGCAGTCGACTCGCGCAATCAGGTGAACCGTGAATACTCGCGCGCCGACTCGATCGACCCGGATTCCGAGCCGGTCGACGCGCCGCCTGAGAGCGGCCGCGGCAGGTGAGCGCTACCTCCGCATAGCCTCGACGAGCCGACGTAACGTCGGCTCGTCGCGCACTCCGGAGAACAGCACGGTCGTCACCGGACTGTCGCGCCAGCGATCGAGCCGCTCGACGATGCGATCCAACGGGCCGACCAGCGCGATCGCGTCCACCAGATCGTCGGGCACGGCGGCGATCGCCTCGGCACGGCGGCCGGCGAGGAACAGTTCCTGTACGGCCGCGGCCGCCTCCCCGAAGCCGAGGCGGCCGATCAGGTCGAGGTGGAAGTTCTTCTCCCGCGCGCCCATTCCGCCGATGTAGAACGCGAGTGGCGCCTTCGCCACCGTCATCGCGGCGGTGAGATCGTCACGAACCACCACCGACACCGTCGCCGCGATGTCGAAGCCTTTCGGCCGCCCCGCCAGCGACGCGCCGAACACCTCCTCGAGCCGCGTCGGATCGACGAACAGCGGTAACCATCCATCGGCGACCTCGGCGGACAAGGCGACGTTCTTGGGCCCCTCGGCGCCGAGCAGGATGGGGATCCGGTCGCGCACCGGGGTGACGATGGATTTGAGCGGCTTGCCCAGTCCCGTGCCTCCGCGATAGGGGAGCGGGTAATGCGGTCCAGCGCTGGTAACCGGCTCCCGACGTGCGATCACCTGCCGAACGATGTCGACGTACTCGCGAGTGCGGGCCAGCGGCTTGGGAAACGGTGTGCCATACCAACCCTCTGCGACCTGCGGCCCCGAAGCGCCGAGCCCGAGCACGAACCGACCACCGGACAGCGCATCGAGGGTCAGGGCGTGCATCGCGGTAGCGGTGGGCGACCGCGCCGGGATCTGAACCACGGCGGTGCCCAGCTGGATCCGCGTGGTCCGGGCGCCGTACCAGGCCAACGTGGTGAACGCGTCCGAGCCGTACGCCTCCGCGGTGAACACCGCGTCGTAGCCGAGCCGCTCTGCGGTGAGCACGGTCTCCGTGTGGTCCTCGGGCCCCCGGGTCCAATAGCCCAGATTGAGTCCGACGGCCGGTCCGTTCACCATTCGGCAATCCTAGAACATGTTCTACAAAGCGCCCACGAATTCGACGGATCCCGCACTTCAGATGGTAGAACGCGTTACCGTTTTGATCATGGCTTCACCCAGCGTTCTCGGTTCCACAATGCCTTCGTCGATCACCGCCGAGCTGACCGCGCGGCTGGTCGGCACCGTCGCCTCCGACGACAGCCGGGCACCCCACCGACTGGTCGAGGTGTTCACCGGGGCGACGATCGGCGCCCTGCCACAGTCGACGTCCGACGACGTGGCCCGGGCGTTCGCCAGAGCCCGTGCGGCTCAGGACGAGTGGGCACGGTGGCCGGTGCAGCGCCGGCTCGCGGTGTTCGCGCGGCTGCACGAGCTGATCCTCGCCGACCACGACCTGATCGCCGATCTCATCCAGGTGGGGTCGGGAAAGAACCGGCGGATGGCATTCGAGGAGTCGTGCGACGTCCCGATGGTGATCAGCCACTACCTCACAGCGGCGAGACGGCTCCTGCGGCCCACCCGGCGCGGCGGCCCAGTGCCCGTGCTCAGCACGTCCACCGAGATCCACCACCCGAAGGGAGTGGTCGGGATCATCGCGCCGTGGAACTTCCCCTTCGCCATGGCCCTCTCGGATGCGGTGCCCGCGCTCATCGCCGGAAACGGCGTGGTCCTCAAGCCCGACAACAAGACCGCGCTCGCGGCGCTGTACGGCGTCGAGCTGTTGTATCGGGCCGGACTGCCCGACGGGCTGTTCCAAGTGGTCTGTGGCGACGGCCCGGACGTCGGCCCCACGCTCATCGACAACAGCGACTTCGTGATGTTCACCGGGTCGTCGGCCACCGGCCGTACCGTCGGCGAGCGGGCCGGTCGCAACCTGATCGGGTGCAGCCTCGAGCTGGGCGGCAAGAACCCGATGATCGTTCTCGACGACGTGAACCTGGACGAGGCGATCCCGGGCGCGATATTCGCCGTCTTCGCCAACGCGGGGCAAGCCTGTATGCACATCGAGCGGATGTACGTGCAGGACAAGGTGTTCGCCGAATTCCAGCGGCGGTTCGTCGCGGCTGCCGACTCGCTGAAACTGGGCGCCACGTACGACTACACGTCCGAGATGGGGTCTTTGGCCTCCCCGGAACAGCTGGCCCGGGTGGCCGCGCACGTCGACGACGCGGTAGCGAAGGGCGCCCGGGTGCTGTGCGGCGGCCGCCCACGGCCGGATGTGGGACCGGCGTTCTATGCGCCGACCGTGCTCACCGGCATTCGCCCGGACATGCATCTCGCGACCGCCGAGACCTTCGGCCCTGTCGTGTCTCTGTTCCGGTTCGACGACGACGACGAGGCGGTGCGCCTCGCCAACGACACCGGGTACGGCCTCAACGCCAGCGTGTGGGGATCGGACCTGCGGCGCGCTCGACGGATCGGCGCCCGGCTCGAGGCCGGCAACGTCAACGTCAACGACGGCTTCGCCGCGTCGTATGCAAGCAAAGCGACCCCGTCGGGCGGCTGGAAGTCGTCGGGCGTAGGGGCCCGGCACGGCGACGCGGGGCTGCTCAAGTACACGGACGCGCAGAACCTCGCCGTACTCAAGAAGCAGGTCTTCAGCGTCCGGCCCGGAACTCGGTACGAACAGCAGGTGGCGACCACGCTGCAGACCCTGCGGTGGGCCCGCCGCCTCCGGATCCGCTGATCGCGCACGAGAACGTCAACCGCGGCTAGGGACGGCGATGGTCGCGGCCTCACCCGCCTCGATCAGCACCCGCTTCGCAGTCTTGAACGAGGCCGTGCGGGGCAGCGCGTCGGCGATGCGCAGCCGCGTCGGCCGCTGCCGCCGGCTCATATCCGGCTGAGCGGCAAGGAAATCGGCTAGTTCGTCCAGGTCGAGCCGCGCGCCGGGCACTAGCACGACGGCGGCGGCCACCTGATCGCCGACATCGCGTGCGGGCAGTGCGTACACGGCGGATTCCGCGATCGCCGGATGACGCAGCAGGATCCGCTCGATCGGCGCTGTCCCCATGTTCTCGCCGCCGACCCGCAGCCAATCACCGGTCCGCCCGGCGAAGTAGCAGAATCCGGCCTCGTCGACATAGGCCAAGTCGCCGCTCCGGTAGTAACCGCCCCCCATCCGAGCGGCGTCGGCCTCGGGATCGTTGTAGTAACCGGCGAATCCGGCCGGCCCACTGGTGTTCACCAGCTCGCCGACTGCGACGTCCGCGTTGAGCAGCGCCCCATCGGGTCCGAAACATGCTGCGGGGCAGGTCTCCCCGGTCTGTCGGTCCACCACACGCACACCGTCCGGGAGCGGTCCGAGTGCATCAGGGGGCGTGCCCGGGGTGCGGCCGATCGCGATTCCCCCCTCGCTCGATCCGTACCCGTCGAGCACTATGCACCCGAATCGGCGTCCGAAGGCGGCGATGTCCGCAGCGCGGCCCTCGTTGCCGTACACGAGACGGAGCGGGTTGTCCGCGTCGCACGACTGCTGCGGGGTGGCGAGAATGTACGCCAGCGGGGCGCCGACGTAGTTCGCATAGGTGGCGCCGAACCGACGCACGTCCGACAGGAACCCGCGGGCCGAGAACCGGCGCCGAAGCGCAAGCGCTGCACCGGACGCGAGCGCGACCCCCCAGCCCGTGATCAGGGCGTTGGAGTGGAACAACGGCATGGCGACGTAGGCGACGTCGTCCCCGCTCACTCCGCACCGGTCTACAAGGTAGCAGGCCGATTCGGCGATCTTGCGATGCGTGACCCGGACCGCTTTGGGCTCTCCGCTTGTGCCCGAGGTGAACACCAGCATGAGCAGGTCGTCGGGAGCCGCGCGGCGCTCGGGCAGGCCATTCCCGGGCCGTTGGGCGACGGCCCTGCTCCAGTCCGCGGACTCGAACTCGATCACCGGGGCGCGCACGCCTGCCGCGGCCAGTTGCTGCGTGTGCGCCGCATCGACCAGCACCACGGCGCAGTCGGTATGCCGCACGTCCCGGGCGAGCGCGGCACCGCGGCGGGTGTCGTTGAGCGCGACCAGGATCGCGCCGGACAACGCTGCGCCACCGATCAGGAACGAGAACTCGGGAACGTTGTCGGCGAGCACGCCCACGTGGAAGGGGCCCTCGACCGGCCGGAACTCTTCCAGCGCCGCAGCGTACGCCGAGCACCGCTGAACGTGTTCCGCCCAGGTCCAGCGCTGCTCCTCGAACAACAGCCCGGCCGAGGGATCGTGGCGCCGCGCCCGTAGCAGCCCATCGACGGTGCTGCGCCGGTCCGCGCCACCGGGCGCTGGGCTCACGCGCCCAGGAACGTCGCGCACATCTCACCGATCATGTACGAGGGTGCGTTCGTGTTGCCGCCGGTCACATTCGGCATGATCGACGCGTCAGCCACCCGAAGCCCGTCGATACCCCGTACCCGCAGCTGCGGATCGACCACCGCGCGCTCGTCGACGCCCATCCGGCACGTTCCCACGGGGTGATACACCGAGTGCACGCGGTTGGGTAGCTCGCGCCGCATCGCGGCGGGCGTTCTGAAGTCGTCGCCCGGGGAGAACTCGCCCCCCACCCCGGCGGCGACCGCCTTGTGCGCCATGACCTCTCGGATCATCCCGATGCTCTCCAGCAACAGATCGGCGTCGACGGGGTCCGAGAGATACGCGGGGTCGATCAGCGGCGCATCCAGCGGGTCGGCAGACTTCAACCTCAGCTCGCCGCGGCTGCGTGGGTAGATCAGCGTGGGTGCGATGGTGAGTGCGGGCCGGCGGTCTACCCGGTGCAGCTTGTCCTCGTCCTGGTTGGGCACCGGATAGCTCCACGGCAGTGTGTGGATCTGCAGGTCGGGGATGTTCTTCGCGAACGACGTGCGGACGAAGCCCACGGCCTCGAAGACGGTTCGGCCGAACCACGAGCTGCCCGGACGACGCTGCTCCGCGAGGAAACCACTCGCGAAGTGCACCGGAGTCCCCTTGTGCACCGCGCTCTTCATCAAGAATGTCATCGGCACGAACAGGTGGTCATGCAGGTTCTGTCCCACCGGCAGATTCGCTGCGACCTCGATGCCGTGTTCGCGCAACTGCCCGGCGGGACCGACCCCGGACAACATCAGGATCTGGGGGGAGCCGATCACCCCCGCCGAGACGATCACCTCCTGCTCCCCCCGGATCACCCGGCGCCCGTCGCCCGCCAGGATCTCGACGCCCGTGGCGCGGCCGCCCTCGATGACGACCCGGGTCACGTGGGCGCCGGCCACGATCGTCAGGCCCGCACGCGGCTCGCGCAGGTACCCCTGCGCGGAGCTGTATCGGATGCCGCCCGATGCGCTCTGCTGAAAGGCACTGACGCCCTCCTGGTCGGGCCCGTTGTAGTCGTCGATCATCGGGACACCGAGCGATTGCGACAGCGCCGCCATGAAGCTCTGCGTCGCGCCGGTGAGGTCGCGCTGCCGCGTGACCTGGATCGGGCCGCCGGTACCGCGCAGCTCGGTGGCGCCGTCCTGCCAGTTCTCCAGGCGCTTGAACGCGGGCAGCACGTCCGCGAATCCCCAGCCGACGGCGCCCTCCGCCGCCCACCCGTCGAAGTTGGCGCGGTTTCCGCGGACGAACAGCATGCCGTTGATGGAACTGGAACCGCCGAGCACCTTTCCGCGGGTCATGGGGATGCGGCGGTCGTTCGCGAATTTCTGCGGCACCGAGTACTGCTTCCAGGCGACCTTGGCCTTGAGCTGCGGCACCGTGTGCACCATCGTGATCATGCCCGGGATCCGGGTGAGCCGGGTGTCGTCGTTGCGGCCGGCCTCGAGTAACACGACGCTGGCCCCCGCATCGGCGAGGCGGCTGGCGACGATCGCACCCGAACTGCCCGAACCCACCACCACATAGTCGGCGCCGGCAGGCAGCCCATCGGACGGACTCGAGACAGTGCTCTTGGTGCTGGGGCGCTTGGTGATGGGGCGCTTGGTGACGGCGCGCTTGGTGACGGACTTGGCTGGGGTCACGATTCTCTCCACTGGTTCCGGGTCAGACGGGAGCATGGTCGAGCGGGGCAGGCTGCGACTGAGCGGAGGCCAGCAGCCGACCGAGGGTGCGCAGCTGTGCGGTTGCGCCGCCGAGCGCGAACTCGGCCCGCTTGGCGGCCACGAAGTAGCGGTGCGTCGGGTGGTCCATATCGATCCCCACACCGCCGTGCACGTGTACGGCGGTGTGGGCGACGCGGTGTCCCGCCTCGGCGGCGAG
>CAJCHX010000160.1 GCA_903970215.1 Acidobacteriaceae bacterium | reverse complement strand
TCCCGCGGCGAAGGGTCGGTCTCCGAGTGGGCTCGAACTGACCGCCTTGAACAACGAAGGATTCTTGCCGCGACAGCCGTCACCACAGGGACAGTGGTCGGAGCGTGCGTCGTGGCCGCCATCGGAGCAGCGATCGTCGGGCTGTCGGTGCGCGAACTGTCTTGGCATCACTTGGCTTTCGCTGCATCGATCGCCGCGATCTTCAGTCTGCGCGGCCGGACCCACGCGGACCCCGTACAGGCGACCGCGGCCATCGTCGCGGGCGCTGTGGCGGCCGCGGCAACCGCGGCCGGACTGGCGCTCGGATTCGGGTGGGTGTCCGTGTTCGGGATGGCCGTTCTCGCCGCACTCGGGGCACTTGCTGTCGCGTGCGGCACGATCGCGCCGCATATGACGTTCACCCCGGTGCAGAAGCGCCTCACCGAGCTCGCCGAATACCTCACCGTCGCAGTGACCGCGCCCTTGTTGGCGTGGGTCTGGGACGTCTACACGGCGATGCGGAACCTGTGACCGAGTACAGCCTCGAAGGCGGGCGTGGTCGTACGGGTCGGTGGTCGTCGGGTTCGCGACGATGCGTGCGTGCGTCCGCGGCGGTGGTCATCGCCGTGGCACTACAGGCGGGCAGCGTGGCTGGCGTCGGACAGGTCGGCCCAGCCAGCGCGGCGCCGGAGCCCGCTGGTGACTCGGGTCTCGCCGGCCCCAGCCCTGGTGAACAGGTGGACGTGAGACTACCTGTGCCCCGCGGCGCCGTCGCTCCATTGTCACCGACCCAGCTGCGGTCACAGTGTCAGTCGCTGCGACTGCGTCCGGGATTCGAACTGCATCGCACGACGCACGCGCAACGACTGCTCGGCTACTCGGCCGCCTGGCGCTTCAGTCGCGGCGAAGGACAGACGGTGGCTGTGATCGACACCGGTGTCGCGCCGCACCCACGTCTGGGGCCGGTACGTGCCGGTGGAGACTACGTATCGTCGGGCGTCGGGCTCGATGACTGCGACGCGCACGGCACCCTGGTCGCGGGGATCGTAGCCGCACGACCCGCACCGACGGACGGTTTCGCCGGGGTCGCACCGGCGGCTACCGTGCTTGCGATCCGACAGTCGAGCCTGGCCTTCGCCGCCCGCGACCGGGGTGGGGCGGCGCCGGGCAACGTCACCACCATGGCGTACGCGATCACGCGCGCAGTCGATCTCGGTGCCACTGTCATCAACATCTCGCAGGTGGCATGCGGCCCCGCCGGGAGCGATCTCGGGGATCGGCTACTGGGCCGCGCGGTACGGTACGCGTCCGAGCGGAATGTCGTCGTGGTCGCCGCCGCCGGCAACGTCGGGCCGAATTCCGCATGCGGTGAGCAGAACACCCCCGAACTCATAGCCACCACAGTCTCGCCTGCCAGGTTCTCGGATGACGTCCTCACCGTGGCAGCGACCGAACCCAGTGGCCTGCCCGCGGCGTTCTCGCTCGCCGGTCCGTGGGTACGTGTGGCCGCACCGGGCACCGACGTGACCTCGCTCGATCCACGCAGCAGGGGCCTCGCCGACCGCCAGATCACCAGCGACGGAACGGCATCGATCGACGGTACGAGCTTTGCTGCACCGTATGTCGCTGGGCTGGCAGCGCTCATACGTTCGCGCTTCCCCGGACTCAACGCCGCCGAAGTGATCCAGCGCATCACGTCCACCGCGCGGCATCCGGCCGGCGGCTGGGACCCGGCTGTCGGGTACGGCGTGATCGATCCCGTAGCCGCACTGACGGTTGAGTTGCCACGCCGGTCCGAGATCGTGCCGGGGCGTTTGTCTCCCAGCCCTGCGCGTGAAGTCGATGGCCGACCGATCGCCGTGGCGCTCATCGGTACGGCCGTCGCGCTCGTGACTACCGCGGCGGCAGTGCTTTCGGCCGGAGCTGTGCGAGCGATCACCTACGGTCGCGACGCCGGCTGACGGAACGACGGCGACGGTGACACGTGACGGCGACGGGCGACGGCGACGGGCGACGGCGACGGGTGACGGGCAACGGGTGACGGGCAACGGGCGACGGGCAACGGGTGACGGAACGCCGGCGACGGGTGACACGTGACGGCGACGGGTGAGGGCAACGGGTGAGGGCAACCGCAATACCACCTGCACCTGCGCGTGCGGTACGGCCAATGCGGTG
>CAJCHX010000159.1 GCA_903970215.1 Acidobacteriaceae bacterium | reverse complement strand
AAAGCAGTTCGCCTTCGCCTGCGTGCTGCCGGTGGCGACCCCCGGGCTGCGGTTCCTATGCCGGCCCTCGCTGACCCCGCCGAACGGCCGCGTGATGGACCACCCGCTGATGTCGCGCATGGACGAGATGGACTGCGTCGTCGTCTTCGACGACGTCCTCGTGCCGTGGGATCGCACCTACATCTACCGCGATGCCAGCCTCACCATGTTGGCCGCGGCCGGCGTGCAGGGCCAGCAGGCGAGCCAGACGGCGATCAAGGACCTCTCTAAGACTCGATTCCTGCTCGGCGTGGCGTACCAGCTCGCCGAAGCAACCAATATCGTTCAGTTCCCCAACGTGCTGAACCAGATCGCCGACATCGTGCAGACGGTCGAGATGGTTCGGGGGTGTGTCCTCGGTGCCGAAGCCGCAGCGTTGCCAGGCCCCAACGGCACCCTCGTGCCGGACGGGCAGATCCTGCGCGCGCAACGGAACTATTACCTCGACGTGTTCCCGCGTCTGCAGGAGGTGCTGCAGGTTCTCGGCGCGGGGGGCCTGATGATGACCGTCCCGGCGGCCGAGCTGGAAGGCCCGCGCGCCAGTGACGTCCACGAGTTCTACGCAGCCGCCAATCTCGACGCGAGCAGTCGCATCGACCTGTTCAATCTGGCGGCCGATGCCTCGATCTCAGGATTCGCCGGTCGCCAGGCGCTGTACGAGCGGTTCTTCGCCGGCGATCCCTGGCGGATGCGGATGATGATCGCCGACAAGTATCCGCAGCGGGAACAGGTGTCCTCGCTTGTGACAGATTTCTTGGAGAGGTCCCGGAAATGGGACACAGCACTACGCAGCTGAGAACGGCCTTCGGCTGCGGGGGCGTCGATTTCCTTCACACAATGAGGCTTTCCCATGTCACCGTTCGATCCCCGTGCAGTGGATGCACTCCGCGAGCCGTTCGATGACTATCGCGCGCTGCGTCGCCAATGTCCGGTCTATCACCTGGCTGATGACGAGGTGGTCGTCATGGACCATGCGACCTGCGATCAGGTGCTGCGCGACGCCGAGACGTTCCGGATGGTGCGTCTGGGTGTGGGTCCTGAGGACGCGGACGCCGAGGTACAGGCTGTTCTGAGTCGTGGGTGGCCGGTGCCGTTGGGGATTCTCGAGCTGGATGGCCCCGAGCACGTGGTCCAGCGGGCCTTGGTGGCGAAGGCCTTCTCGGCCCGGCGGGTCGCGTCACTGCGTGAGCCGGTGCAGCGCATCGTCGATGACCTCTGTGACCGGATCGAACCCGGTGCGGAGCTGGAGTTTCGTGGTGACTTCAGCTTCCAGATGTCGACCCGTGTCATCGCGCACGTGCTGGGAGTCGACCCGTCGCTGCTGCCGACCTTCAGGGTATGGGTGGAGGCGTTCATCCAGCAGACGAAGGCGCGGGTGTTCAGCCATGAGGACAAGATGTCGTGGGCCGAGGCGGTGGTCGCGTTCCAGCATTACATGGTGGGGGAGTTCGATGCACGACGTGCCGTCCGGCGTGACGATCTGCTCAGTGATCTGCTGACCTCCTACGAGGCAGCCGGTCGCGGGGACAGGATCGAGGAGCTGTTGCGACAGGCGCTTGCACTGCTTGTCGCTGGTACGGAGACGACCTCGAATGCTTTGACGTCGGGAATGTGGCTGCTGATCAACAATCCTGAGCGGCTGGCTGAGGTGCGGGCCGATCGCTCGTTGGTCCCTTCGCTCGTCGAGGAGGTTCTGCGGGTGGAGTCGCCATTGCGGTTGCGAGCCAATCGGGTCGCGGTTCGCGATACCGAGATCGGCGGGGTTGCGGTGGCGGAAGGCTCCACGGTGGTCGTCGTGCTGGCCTCGGCGAATCGTGACGAGGAGAAGTTCAGCTGCCC
>CAJCHX010000158.1 GCA_903970215.1 Acidobacteriaceae bacterium | reverse complement strand
GTTGCCTCCCGTGAGCGTGCAGACGACCAGCGGTCGCCGGATTGTCGCCGCCCCAGCCACCGCCGGTGATCCGAGGATGTCGGTGGTGTCGGCGAGGGCGGTCAGGCCCATGCTGGCCGCCGCAGCCGCTCCGCCCAGGGTCAGTGCGCCACCCAGGAACTGTCGCCTGTTGACCTTGTGCATCGTTCCTCTTCTCAGTTCGTCGTGTAGTCGGGCGAGACCATTGCGAGGGCGACGACCTCTTGGGCGGGCCACGCTCCTCCGTCGTTCTGGAGGTCTTTCGCCAGGCTCGTGAGAGCCGCGATGGTGTGCGACGACCAGTTCGGCCCGCCGAGCAACGCAGTAACGGCTTGCACCTGCGCCGCAGGATTCCCGTCGTACCGATCGATCTCGCTCAGGTCGGCGAGCCCGGCCAGTGCATAGGCGATCCCGTAGTACGCGTTTGCGGTGCCGGTCGTCAGCCAGTAGCCATTGTTGCCCCAGCCGCCGACGGTCGGCGGGGCGAAGGGCTGCTGCCCGAGCTCGCCCAGCCACCATGCCAACGTGCCCGACGGGAGAGCCGAGCTGTCGACACCGAGCATCCTCATGGCGCCGACGACCCACTCGATCGGTTGCTTGACCAGTGCGTTCACTGCCTTCGAGGAGACAAACTCCGGGTGTCGGAATACAGCGGCGAGCAGATTCTCGATGCAGAGGTCCTTTGCGTAGCCAGGAACGAGATCGGCGACGACACTGGCGTTCGGCGTCGTGGGATACCCGAGCCACGACCACACACGGGCCACGACCCAGCGATGGGAGGCGGCACTGTCGACGGCCAACTTGATGACCTCGTGCCCGCCGAACTTCCCAGTACGCCCGAGGACGGTTTTGGTGCCGGCATCGTGCTCGGCCGCCACGAATCGGAACTCCCCCGTCGTCCAGTCCAGTGACCAGCCGGTGAAGCAGCGGGCCGCCTCGATGACGTCGGTCTCGCTGTAGTTGCCAATCCCCATCGTGAACCGTTCCATGAGCTCGCGAGCGAAGTTCTGATTGGGCGAGGCTTTGACGGAGGTATCGGTGTTCAGCCATATCAGCATGGCCGGATCGACGGCGACGGCCTGCGTCAGGCGCTCGAAGCTGCCCGCACCGAGCGTGCGAAAGAGCTGGTTCTGCGTGTGCATGAGGGAGGCGTAGCTCACGGTCATGTACGACGTCGGGAACTGGTCGCTGAGGAGGAGGACCAGCTTTTCCCGGAGTGGGGTGTCGGTGACGATCATGCGCTGGACCCACCACGTGACGAGCTGGACCCACTCGTTCCAGCTGTCCCACTGATAGCCGGGCGTCATGGATTGGGGGATGGTCGTGAGTTTCGGAAGGGGGACCGCATCACCGGTCCGGTCCGGGACGTGGAGATCGTCGAGCAGCCCATCGACCAGGTCGTCCCAGCTCTGGTGGGCCAGTGACTCCGCCGCTGCGGACGTGATACCGAATCCGGCCCGCCGGTAGAGGTGGGCCACGAGCGTGGGTTCCGTGGACACGCCCTGAGCATCGGTCCACCGCAAGAGGACCTTGAGGAAACGACAGATGTACAGATCGCCGCAAGATCCGGTGCGTCAGTCCCGAGTGCTGCGGGGCCGGTGGCCCTCCAGGTTGACCCGGTAGCCGTTTGGGGACCAGACCTTCATCTCCCATGCGTCCATACGTTCCCAGTA
>CAJCHX010000157.1 GCA_903970215.1 Acidobacteriaceae bacterium | reverse complement strand
GCCCCGCTGGTTGGGGTCATCCCCCATCGGCATCCACAGCTTGGTCGCGAGGACGACGTCGTCGCGGCGCCCCTTGAGCGCCTTGCCCACGATCTCCTCGGACTCGCCGTGGGAGTAGGCGTCGGCGGTGTCGATGATGTTGATCCCCGCATCGAGGGCCCTGTGGATGATGCGGATGGAGTCGTCGTGGTCGGGGTTGCCGATGGCCCCGAACATCATCGCGCCGAGCGCGTAGGGGCTGACCTTGATGCCGGTCCGGCCGAGGGTGCGGTAGCGCATGCGGTGTCTCCTGGGATCGTGAGGCGGTCGGGGTGTCCGGCGACCGCCCGGGGCGGCCTATGCTCCGACGAAACGGAACGTGCTTCCGGACACTATACGGAAATGCTTTCCGCTTCTGCAAGAGGAGTGCCGTGATGGAGCAGGCATCGCTGACCGGTGCGGATCCGGCGGGTGAAACCGGGCCGGCACCGCGCCGGCGCCGCGTCGACGCGACGCGCAACCGCAACTCGCTGCTCGAGGCGGCGAAGGCCGTCTTCGCCTCCACGGGAGTGGATGCGCCGGCCAAGGAGATCGCGGATCGGGCCGGCGTCGGCGTCGGGACGCTCTACCGGCATTTTCCTCGCCGGTCGGACCTCGTCGCGGCGGTGTTCCAGCGGGAGGTGGACGCCTGCGCCGATGCGGCCCCGGCTCTCTCGGCCACCCACGCGCCGGGCACGGCACTGGCGCTGTGGCTGGACCGGTACACGGAGTTCGTCGCCACGAAGCAGGGGCTCGCCTCCGCGCTCCACTCGGGGGATCCCGCCTTCGACGCCCTGCCCGCCTACTTCAGACAGCGACTCGGACCCACCCTCGGGTCGCTCCTCGATGCCGCCGAGGCGAGCGGTGAGATCCGGGCCGACATCGGCCCCGAGCAGCTCCTGCACGCCGTCGCCAACCTGTGCCTGCCCGGGAGGGACGGAGGCGTCGCCCACAGCCAGCGCATGGTCTCCCTGCTCGTCGACGGTCTCCGGTACGGGGCCGGATCAACCCGTGCATCCCGCTGACGTCGACGACGACGGGCTCAGCCGGTGGCGCGTGGTTGTCGTCGCAGCGACCTCGGGGTCGTCCGACCTGAGGGGCGGCCAGGGAGGGTCGACCTCCTGATCGACCCGGGCGTCCCGGGTCGAAGCGGCGGCCCGACCGGCTAGTCGTGGAGCCGCTCGACCAACCGGAAGCGCTCGAGCACGACGGGGGTGTCGTCGGCGACCGTGAACCCCGGATCCCCCAGCTCGGCCCGGACCTCGTCGCTGTGCCAGAACGCCTCGTGCCCCGTGCGCCACTCGTGGACGGTCGTGAAGCCCTCGCCCTCGTCGAGGGCGTGGTGGAGGTCGACATCGCCGAGCGGTACGACGACCACGCCGGTCACCTCGATGACGGCCACCGGCTGTCCGGACGAATCGACGACCACCGAGCGCTGACCCTCGTGCGGCAGCGGCTCGTTGTCGATCTCGTAGCCGGCGGCGAGCGCCGAGGTCGACGTCTTGGTCCCGTCGAGGATCGCCGCTACCAGCCTGTCGCGGAGCGGACCGGGAAAGGCGAACTCTGCGCGGGGCAGCGCATCGACGCCGTCGGGAGAGTGGCGCCCGTCCATGGGTCTGCGACCGTAGCGGGCCGGTCCGGTGTGCAGGCCCGACGATGGTCGGGTCCATGCATCAGTCAGAGGCCAGGATGCGTGCCAACAGGGTTCGAAGTTGCTCTCCCTCCCCGCGGTCGAGCGGGGCGAGCAGTTCGACCTCCGCCCGGTCGCTCGCGGCTGTCGCCTGACGGAGAAGGGTCTCGCCGGGCTGCGTCAACTCGATGACGTTCCGACGTCGGTCTTCTGGGTCGGGGCGGCGGACGATGATGCCTTTCGCCTCGAGAGCGTCGATGATGGCGACCATCGTCGTGCGATCGACGCCGAGGCTCTCGGCCACCTGCTGTTGAGAGGCCGACTCGGAGCGATCGATCGCAAGCAACACCCCGAGATCGCGTGCGTGGATGTCGAACGGTGCCAGCGCCTCGGCATGCAGTTCGGCCATCAGCCTCTCTGCGTGCTTGAACAGGTAGGCCAGCCGACGGCTCGTCGACGATCCGGCGTTCCTGCGTGGGTCCATCGGATCATTGTATGTAGATGACTGATCGTCGGTTATACTGATGATCAGTACACCACGCAGATAGGGGACACCGTGATCTTGGTAACCGGAGGGCTGGGGCACATCGGCAGCGCCACCGTGCAGGCGTTGCTGGATCTCGGCGAGCAATGCGTACTCGTCCAACGCCGCAGAACCGGGATCCCGGACGGACGCTCCTCTGCTCCGGTGACCTCGGTCGAAGCCGACGTCAAGGACCTCGACGCCCTCCGGGCGATCGGGAACGACCACTCGATCACCGGCATCGTGCACATGGCCGGGTCGATGCCCTGGCCGCCCAGCCCCGACGAGGCCCCGGTGCAGGCCGCACGCGATGCGCTCAGCGGACTCTTCAACGTCATCGAAGTCGCCCAGGAGTGGGGCGTACGGCGCCTCAGTCTCGCCAGCACGATCGGCGTCTACACCGGCCTGTCGGACACCGGGGCTCTGCGCGAGGAGCTGCCGGTCCCGCTCACCGCCCCGCACGTGATCCCCACCTTCAAGAGGATCGGCGAGCTCCTGGGCAACCACCTTGCGCAGGCGACCGGCCTTGACATCATCCACCTACGGATCAGCGGCGCATGGGGGCCACTCGGCCACCTGCCGAACTTCGCCTTCCCCGCGCCGCAATTCGTCCACGCCGCCGCGACGGGCACCCCCGTCGACCTCTCCGGCGTCACCGGGCGCCTCCGGGCCGACGACGGGCTCGACCTCTGTTACGTCTACGACCTCGGGCGGGCCACGGCGCTGCTCCAGACGGCCGACACCCTCACCCACACGACGTACAACGTCGCCGCCGGCAGGCCGACGACCAACGCCGAGGTGATCGCCGCCATCGAGTCGGTCGTGCCCGGATTCGATGTCGAACTCGAACCCGGTTCGAGCGCACCGCCCAGCTACCTCGACATCACCCGGCTCCACCATGACACCGGCTACCGCCCGGAGTGGGACACCGAGCGCGCCGTCGCCGACTACATCGCGTACTTCCGCGCCGGCAACGCGCAGTAGCGGCCGCCGACCAGGCCCGACCCCCACGACGGCGCCGGCGATCTGCCGATGCGGGGGACCCCGATGAGCGGGACCAGGCGCTCGGCGAGCGGTGCGCAGCCGCCGTTGCGGCGCCAAGATCGCCGGACTTCTCATCGCTGCGGCCGCAGAGGCAGCCGCCAGCGGCCATCCGCACGGGAGGCGGCACTGACATTGCTTCGGCACTGGGCTCGGGGCGCACCGTGGTCGGAACCGGCGTCGATCCGGTGACCTCGCGCTTTTCAGGCGGCCCAAGCCGGGCCGCGTGGGTCACGGCTGACCTGGCTGTTCGCAGTGTTCTCCCTGGTGAGGAAGGGGAAGTACTGACTTCGGCACTGACCGTCCCGGACCGTCGGTGACCACTGTTGCCCGTCCGGTGTGGCACGCAAGTGGGACTCGTAGCAGCTCACAAATTCGGGGAGGGCCCGTCGGCCACGCCTGGTGGTGTGGGGAGATCCCGCAGCCAGGCGTTGGAGGTGCGCCGGAGCCGGTCCCGCCCGGCGCGGTTGACGCTCGGGTCGGCGGCAAGGAACTCGAAGGCCTTGCCGAGCAGTACCCGCTGCTGGTCTGCGGTACGAGTCGAGGCGTCGGCAACGATCCGGGGGGTGGTGGCCGTGGAGGGATCGGCGAGGAGGGCGAGGATCTCGATGCGGTCCTTGCGGCCGGGCAGGCTGTCGGGTCGGTCGAGCAGGGCGGCGAGCTTGGTGGCCAGGTGGGCCGGGACGGTCAGGACGCGGTACCGGTCGTGGCGCTCCTGGTGGGCGGCGAGCCGTTCAGTGCGCAGCTGGAGGTT
>CAJCHX010000156.1 GCA_903970215.1 Acidobacteriaceae bacterium | reverse complement strand
TCGCCTGTTTGCCGCGCTTCTCGAGCGTGCCCTCGAGCACCAGGTCCTCGACGAAGTGCGCCACCACACCGTCCTTACCCGGACTGGTGATGATGCAGAGACGCTCCGCGCCCCCTGCCGCGGCCTCCTCGGCGACCAGCTCGATACCGGGCGTGTCCACCACCGGCAGTAGTTCCTTGGGGACCGTCTTAGTGGCCGGAAGGAAGCGGGTTCCCAACCCGGCCGCGGGAACCACTGCGGTCCTTGGAATGGACGGCGTCTCAGTCATGTCACCACCTTAGGGGTACGGTCCTGGCAATCGCCGCAACAGGAGCTTGAACCTCGATGAACGACGTGCCGGACCAGAAACGGCGATGGCGTAGCCGGTTCCGGGCCGAGCGGGCACAGCTGAGCACCGACCAGCGAGCGGACGCCGCCACCCGGCTCGCAGCAGTCGCCGCGACGCTCGATCTCGGGCCCGTGGTGGCAGCCTACGTACCCATCGGCTCGGAGCCGGGGGATGTGAGACTGCTCACCGCGCTGGCCGCGCGGGCCCGGGTCCTGTTGCCGCTCACTCCGTCGGAACCGGGGGCGCTGGACTGGGCGGTGTACGACGGTGCGCTGGTCGCGGGCCCGTACGGACTGCTCGAGCCGGCCGGTCCGCCGCTCGGGATCGGAGCCGTCCGCGACGCGACCGCCATCGTGCTGCCGGCTCTCGGCGTCGCACGCACCGGCGTCCGCCTGGGCCGTGGCGCGGGTTACTACGACCGGACCCTCGGCGGCCACACCGGACTGACGATGGCTGTGGTCTACGACCACGAACTGGTCGACGAACTGCCGGCCGAGGACACCGACGTGCCGGTGGGCGCCGCGCTCACCCCGTCGGGTCTGGTGCTGTTCGGCTCACCGTGATCGGTCGGGACGTCCGCGGGAGTGCGTTGTGGTTCAGATCGCGCTCGGTTTCGTACGAGAATGCACGCTCGTCACGATCGGCGCCGCCGTCGACCGATGCGGCGGCGACCCACGCGCTACCCGGAGGGTGGAGCGACGTCCACGAGTAGCCGGGCGATGTACTTGTGCCCGTAGGCCCGAAGCGCGGCGGGGTCGGAGACGTCCAGCGCTCGCGGCGCATTGGAGAGCAGCGATCCGGCTATGCGGAGCATCAGATCGGTCACGGCGCACAACTCGACGTAAGGTTGCTCGGCGCCGCTGTTGCGCAGCCGGATCACGATGCCCTGGATGAGGATGTCCCACACCCATGGCGGCAGCCGCAGGAAGTACTCGGGCTCGGCGGCGAGCACCTTGGATACCGCCAGGTTGGAATGCGCCTCCTCGAGCCCCATCACGAACACCTCGACCAGGGTCTGCTGCGGGGTGAATCCCACGATCGCCTTATCCAACCGCCGGCGGATCACCCGGATCTCGACGGTCACGACCCGCGCGATCAGCTGGTCGCGGTTGGGAAAGATGCGATAGAGCGTGCTGCGCGAGACGTGGGCCTGCTTGGCGATGAGGTCCATGCTCGTGCCCGGGATGCCGTGTACCGCGATCACTTCTCGCGCAGCGGCGACGATGCGACGCGACGGCGACGGCCGCTGGTTCGACGCGCCCGCGGGACGTGACGCGTGAGAAACCGGCATGCTTCTGATTCTATAGACCCCGCGTCGCGACGGCCTCCGCGTGGTGCTCGCCACCCCCACCTAGCACTCGAATCGTGGGAGTGCTAATGGAGGAGTATTATCGTCGGCGTGCCAACCTACTCGTACAAGTGCACGGAGTGCGACAACCAGTTCGACATCGTGCAGTCCTTCGCTGACGACGCTCTGACCGTGTGCAGCGAGTGCGGCGGCAAGCTGCGCAAGGTCTTCAACTCCGTGGGTGTCGTGTTCAAGGGCAGCGGCTTCTACCGCACCGACTCACGCTCCGGAGGCAAGGCCGACACCACCGCCAAGCCCGCTGAGAGCAAGCCTGCCGATGGCAAGTCCGACGGCGCCTCGTCCAGCACCGCCACGAAGACCGAGAAGGCAACCGCGAAGGCGTCCTGACTTCCGGCACAACGTCCTGATCGTCCGGGTGCGCGTGCGGTCGACGACCCGGGGTCGAAAACGGACACTTCGACCAGTACGGTCGGTGGTGGGCCGCGCTGCGACATCGTCGGCGGCCGACTCGTCGAGTGCAAGGACGCGAACCATCCGGACGCTGGGAGTAGACCTCGCCGCCACCGCGGCAGCGACCGCGGTCGCCGCGGTCGAGTGGAGCGCGGGCGAGTCGAGGCTGACCGACCTCGTCGTAGGCGCCGATGACGCGACCATCGTCGCGCTGGCCGGCGACGTCGACACCGTTGCGATCGACGCACCGTTCGGCTGGCCGATCGCGTTCGTCGGTTTCCTCGCTGCCCACAACCTCGGGCGCGCACCGATCGCCGCGCTCGAGACCGTGGAGGACCGCCGCGAGCTGACCAGGCGGCGCACCGACCGGCACGTCGCAAGAACGACCCGCATCACACCACTGATGGTGTCGGCGGATCGCATCGCCCATGTGGCGCTGCGCAACGCCGGACTGCTCGCGTGCCTCGGCATGTCCGATGCGGATCGCTCGCAGGGGCCCGTGGTGGAGGTGTATCCGGCCGCCGCGCTGCAGAGATGGGGCCTGCCCAACCGGGGGTACAAGGGTGCAGCCGGAGCCACGGTGCGCGCGGGCATGGTCGACGCGCTGGTCGAGCGCACCACGGGGTGGCTCGACCTGGGACCGTACGAGGCCACGCTGCGCGCCGACGACGATGCGCTGGACGCGGTGGTCGCCGCGCTCGTGGGCCGGGCCACGGCGATCGGGCGCACCGAGCCGCCCCCACCCGAGGACGCGGCGGCCGCGTCGTTCGAGGGCTGGATTCAGCTCCCGACCTGCGAATTGGATGCGCTGATCGGCCTGTGACAGGCCGCGTTACCTCCCAGTAATCCACAGCCGCCTGTGGATCAGGCGCTTCGACGCCGTATGCGGCCGAACCTCGCCGTACCGTCGGCGACATGCGACACGACCTCCAACCCCGCGGCGTCGAGCGACTCCGCGCGGCGATGCGACCCGGGTGGACGCGCACCGTGACCGTCCGCCGCGCGGCGGCTGCCGTCCTCGCGCTGCTCGCGCTGCTGCTCGCCGCCACGTCCCGTCGCGACGGGCCGACGGCCACGGTGGTCGCCGCAGCTGGTGAACTCGCGCCCGGCGGCCGCCTCACCAGTGCCGACGTGCGCACCCTCATGGTGCCCGCCGGGCTGGTACCCGCCGATGCTCTGCGCTCGCCGGACGATGCGGTGGGTCGCTCGGTGACGGGTCCTGTGGCGCCCGGCGAGTGGCTGACCTCCCGCAGACTGCTCACGGACCGCACCGCGGCGCACGTGCGACCGGGCTCCCGGCTGGTGCCGGTCACACTGTCGGACGCCGCGGTGATGGACCTGCTGCGGCCGGGTGACGCGGTGGACGTGGTGGCGCAGCTGCGGTCCGGCAACGTGGCCGAGCCGCAGGTGCTGGCCCACGACGCGATCGTGGCGGTCGCCCCAGGTGCACCCGGCGGCGGACCGGTAGCGACGTCGACCCGCGCACGCGTGGCGATGCTCGCGATGGCCGAGGACGAGGCACACGCCGTCGCAGCGGCCGCGCTCTCCTCCCCGCTATCGGTGGTGTTCCGATGACCACGCCCGAACGCGCCCGATCAGAGCGCTCAGGCCCGGCGAGTGAACTCTCGCAGGAGCCAGCGCTGACGCGCGCGGGCGATGTCGGCGTACGCCGGGCCGAATCGATACCCGATGTACCGGACGGCGTTGCGGCGCAGAGCAGCGGTGGGCAACGCGGCGATCTCGTCGGCCGGAGCCAGGGCCAGCGCGGCAGGGTCGGCGACTTTAGCGCGCAGCCAGTTCCGCTGGTCGGTCAGCATCAGGCCCCACAGTGTCGCGGCGACCACGACCGTGACCGCGCATTTGACCACGACCAGCAGCAACGTCACCAGGGGCGCGTCGGGTCCAGGTGCGTTCCACCAGAAGTGGAGCAGGTAGGCGACGGCGCCGCAGCTCAGGGCGATGCCCATCGCAGCCTCCGCAGATCGCCTGCCGCGATGGAGCAGGACGGTCAACCCCACGGCGTACACCCCGGTGTAAACCCAGTGCGACTGGAATCCCGTGACCGCGCGGATGGCCGCCACCAGAACCGCGCCGCCCACGTTGGACTGTGCGTCCTTGAGCGCATAGGTGGACGCGTAGGTCAGGTTCTCGACCACCTGGAACCCGAGGCCCACGAACGCCCCCAGCGTGAACCCCTGGAGCGGGCGCGTTATCTCGGAGCGGAACAGGACGAGCAGCAGCAGTACGCCGAGCGCCTTGATGGTCTCCTCGTCGATCGGACCCGCGATCGACGCACCCCATATCGCCGCGGCAGGATCGTTGAGGACGTTGTCGATCGCCTGCCCGGCCAGGCCATTGGTCTGCATCGCGATCCCGGTCGCGGCGACGGCACCCCAGAGCAAGGCCATCACGGCTGCGGCCGGCACCCGGGCCTGCGAGACGTTCATCGCCACGATCACACCAGCCACGAGGGCCGCCGCGACCAGCACGATCGGCAGGGCGGCCGCCACGCCGTCCGCGGTGTACGACAGCTGCCCGGAGAGCCGCCAGACCAGCTCGACCGCGCCCACCAGCACGCCCACCACGAACACCCAATACGCAGCCGAACGCGGCTGCCAGCACAGACGGATCACTGCACACCCTTCAGCGAGTCGATCACGGCGCCCACATCTGCGGTCGGAGCGCCGCGCTGCGCAATCGTCACCACGGTGACCAGCAGCGGAGTGCGTCCGGCAACCGCGCACTGTCCGACCCGGGCGGCGACGGTCGCATCGCAGTTCTGCGTGATGGTCGCCCAACGGTCGACACTCTGCTGCCTCATCGCCGGGCCCGTGAAGCTCGCGTTGACCCCTGAGTAGGCGAGTTCCCTGAGCCGGCGCGGCGCGGCTATCGCGAAGTCGTGGTAACCCGTAGTCAGTTCGACCAGCAGGACACCGCCGCCCGCATGGACGAACTTCAGCACATCCGAATCACCGGTGGGAACCCGGTCCCAGCCCTGCGGGGCGTGGAGCGTCACCGACTCGCCGCTTCCCCGGCCCAACTGGAACGCCTGGTCACCGACGGGCGTGCGGGGCACCGGAGTGACCGCACCCACCGCGTACCAGCCGCCCACCAACACCGTCGGCACCAGCACGGCCACAGCTGCGACGGCCGTGTCCAGAACGCGCGGTCGCGTCACGGCGACTCCTCCCTCGGTTCAGTTTCGTAGTCCTCGATAGGCGATATTGCCTTCAATTGCATAAGATCGGCGCGATCCACTTCTGTGCATTTCACGAACGGAGACCACGGCATGCTCAAGGGCTTCAAAGACTTCCTGATGAAGGGTAACGTGCTCGACCTCGCGGTCGCGGTGGTCATGGGTGCCGCCTTCACCGCGATCGTGAAGGCCTTCACGGACAACATCGTGCAGCCGCTGATCGCCTCGATCGGCGCGTCCCCCTCGAATTCGGGCCTGGCCTGGATGATCAAGGCCGGCAACAAGGCCACCGAGGTCAACCTCAGCGCGGTGCTCACCGCGATCATCAACTTCATCCTGATCGCCGCTGTCGTCTACTTCCTGCTGGTGCTGCCGTACGAGAAGTTCAAGGCGCGCGCCATCGCGAGCGAGGAGGAGCCTGCTGCCGCGACCGAGGCCGAGCTGCTCGTCGAGATCCGCGACCTGCTCGCCAAGAAGTAGCCTTCACCGTACGACGACGGGGCGGCACCGCATAGTGCCGCCCCGTCGTCGTATGCGGAGGCCATGTCTGCAGATGCCGTGTCTGCGGATGCCGCCTCAGGGACGTCCTGTGCGTCCGAGTGCGGCCAAGGAACGTCGCCTTGGGAACCAGTCAGCGCAGCGAGATCCGCGCCGAAACAGATCAGCCCAGGGTGAAGGACATCAGCCCGGCGCCCTCACCCTGGGCGCAGAGGCTGGGTGCAGAGGCGGGTCGGCACCAGCGAGGCACCAGCAGCGAGGCACCGCAGTGGCCGAGCAGCCCGGCGAACGCCACCGACGCCCCTCGCTGACGACAACAGGGGCCCACCGGTCTGCGACCGGTGGGCCCCTGTTTGTCAGCTAGCTGGATCAGCCCAGGGTGAAGGGCTTGCCCCACAGCGTCGCGGTGCCTTCGTGGTTGCCGGTCTGGCCGGTCACGTAGGTGAAGAACCGGGCCTGCGCGTAGCCGGCGCAGCCGTCGACACCGATGGTCTCGTCCGAGTACGCGAGCGAGCCCGAGTCACCGGTGAACGAGAAGCCGTTGGTCACGGACTGCCAACCCTGGTCGCTCGGAACGTCCGGCTTGAACGAGTCGCCGGGCTTCGGCCAGGTGGGCTTGTCGAACGTCAGGTACTCGGCGCCGATGGTACCGGCGGAGAGCGTGAGGCCGGCGCTGGAGCCGGCGCTCCCGGTCGCAGCACCGATGTCGCTCAAGGCGGGCGTGCTGCCGACGGTGTAGCTGATGTTCGGGCCCGAGGCCGAACCCGAGATGGCGATGTTCGTGGACCCGACGGCGATCTGGCAACCGACCACGTAGCCGGCCTTCAGCGAGCCGTTGCTCGACGAGGGGCCGTTGATCTTGGCGCGGACATTGCCCGAGACCCACGCGTTGCGGGTGGTGGGCAGGGCGACCATGCCGGGCGACAGCACGGCATGCTCGCCCGTCAGCGAGATGACGATGGAGCCGCCGCCGGGCAGCGGCTGCACCACGTGGCCGCCAGGCAGCGGGATGAAGGTGTCGGCGTTGGCCGGGCCGGTCGCCAGGGCCGCGAGGGCGATGCCCGACGCGGCCGCGACAGCGGCGCCGCGGATGAGCAGGTTCTTCATGGATTCAATCCTCATGGGAGTTCGGCCGCCGGTGTCCGGCGGGGCGGGGCTTGACGGTTGGACGGAAGGAGGATCAGCCGAGGCTGAACGGGGCACCGTAGAGGAAGCCCTCGACGCGGTTGTTACCCGTCAGCTCCACCCAGGTGACGACGCGCGCCTGCGCGTAACCCGAGCAGTTGCCGTAGTTCACGTCGTAGTCCTTCAGACCCACCGACCACGTGCCCGGCTTGTTGATGGTCACGTTGTCCAGGATCGAGGTCCACGGGTACTGGCCGGCGTTACCGGTGACACCCGACGTGGTTCCGGGCGACAGCGGGATGTTCAGACCGGCGGAGGCACCGCCAGCGGACAGTCCACCGCCGGGGCCGCCTGTTCCGACCGAGGCGCTCACGCCCGGGCCCGTCGCCCCGAGGCCGACGCTGATCGCACCCGGGAACTGGCAGCCCGAGACGAACGACAGGTTCAGGGTGCCGGTGATGTCCTTGCCGCCGCTGATGTCCACATAGCCCTGGGTCGTGACCCAGGTGGTACGCGTCTGAGCGGTCGCCAGCGACGGAATGATGTTCACGTGGTTGTGATCCGAGCGCAGCACAACCTTGAAGCCACCGTCGTTCGCGACGATCTTCTTACCGTTCGGCAGCGGCACGTATGTGTCCGCGTTCGCCACGCCAGACGACAGCGCACCTGCCACAGTCGCTACCGCCACAGCCGCCGCGCCGATACGGACCGCGGCCTTACCCACCTTGCTCATACATTCCCCTCACCAGGAACCCCGACGGAAAAACCGTCGATATCGTCATGACCCGCGGGACACCTGAAAGAAATCTGAGCGCCGGTAAGCGCCGATCTCTACCCGCAGGGAACACCTGCAACCTACGCAGACCGTTAACGCAGGTCACAGGCTCACCCCATTCAGTGAGCCTGTGAGAACCCTAAGGGATGAACCACAGGTAGGCAACAGTTAAGCGTGCTTGTAACAGAACCCGCAGGTAACAAGTGACCACGGTCCCCGCCGGTAACACGCCCGTCATTCGACTATTCGCATGTCGGTTTAGCGGTAAATGTCTAGAACGACCTGCGCATTCTCCTGGCAGGCCACCTCTGTGAAGTGTATATCCTCAACCCAAGGAGAACGGCTTACCCCACAGTACGGCCGTGCCCGCGCTCTGGTCGGCCTGGCCCGCGACGTACGCGTAGAACCGCGCCTGCGCGTAGCCGCCGCATCGGTCCACGCCGATCGTCTCGTCCGAGTACGACAGCGAGCCGGAATCGCCCGCGAAGGCGAACGACGTAGCGGGCGCCTGCCATCCATCGCCACGTCCCGTAGAGGGGTTGAACCGCGCGCCCGCTGCGGGCCACGTCGGCCGGCCCCAGGTGAGGTTCTG
>CAJCHX010000155.1 GCA_903970215.1 Acidobacteriaceae bacterium | reverse complement strand
TACTGGGACAAGGATGTCGATTACCTGTCGTCGTTCCTGGCATTGATGGCCGGCAACCGCGCCCGAGCGCGGTATCCGCGGATCGCGGAATGGACTCGACAGACGAGGCTGAATCCGACCGGTCGCCTGCATCGTTACGCCGACGACCCACGCGTGGTCGACGCGAACGAGCGGATCAAACGGTTCGCCGGGCCGGCGGCGAAGAACCTGATCCGACTGGTGCCTGCGGGCTGACGCGACCGGTCTCACCGCAGGACCCACCGCGTCACACGGTCTACCGCTCCTCGGCCGCGAGCTGGCCGCAGGCGGCGGCGATCTCCTTGCCGCGGGTATCACGAACAGTGCACGACACGCCCTGGGCGATGACGCGGCGGACGAACTCGTCCTGTACCGGCTTCGGGGAAGCATCCCACTGCGAGCCCGGGGTCGGATTGAGGGGGATCAGATTCACGTGAGCCATCTGCCCGAGGTGCTCACGCAGCTTCTTCCCCAGCAGGTCAGCGCGCCACGGCTGGTCGTTCACGTCCCTGATCAGTGCGTATTCGATAGACACCCGGCGTCCGGTTCGATCCGCGTAGTAGCGGGCGGCCTCGAGCACCTCTTTGACACTCCACCGGTTGTTCACGGGCACGAGGGTGTCGCGGAGCTCGTCGTCGGGTGTGTGCAGCGACACCGCGAGCGTGACGGACAGCCCCTCGTCGGCCAACTTCCGGATCGCCGGCGCGAGCCCGACGGTGCTCACGGTCACCGACCGCTGCGAGATCCCCAGCCCGGCGGGCGCGGGTGAAGTGATCCGACGCACCGCAGCGACGACGCGCTTGTAGTTCGCGAGCGGCTCGCCCATCCCCATGAACACGACGTTCGACAACCGCCCGGGGCCGCCCGCCACGTCACCGTCCCGCATCGCCGCCGCTGCCGACCGCACTTGGTCGACGATCTCCGCCGTCGACAGGTTGCGGTCGAGACCGCCCTGACCGGTGGCGCAGAACGGGCAGGCCATCCCGCACCCCGCCTGACTGGAGATACACAGCGTGGCGCGGTCGGGATAGCGCATCAGCACGCTTTCGAGCAGCGTGCCGTCGTGCAGGCGCCACAACGTCTTGCGGGTCGACCCGTCGTCGCACGACACATGGCGCACCGGGGACATCAACTGCGGCAACAACGCCTCGGCGACCGCCGGCCGGGCCTGGGCAGGAAGATCCGTCATCCCCTCGGCGTCGGCATCGAGCCGGCCGTAGTAGTGGCGGGCCAGCTGATTCGCCCGGAACGCCGGCAGGCCGAGTTCGACGACGGCCGCTTTGAGCTCGTCGTCGGTGAGGTCGGCCAGGTGGCGGGGCGGCTTGCCGCGCTTCGGCGCGTCGAAGACCAGCGGCAGTGAGGTGCTCATATCCGGGCAAGTGTCCCACGGGTGCCCGGATCGCGGAAAATCGTGACGGTTCCGATCGGATCGCGCCCACGGGCGCGCCGACGACGACCGGGCCCTGCATCCGGTGGCAGGATGGCGTTATGGCCGACGACGACGCCCCACGCGAGAACGATGTCCACAGGAACGAATCCGGCCCTCTCCCGGGTACGTCATCGGCACGCGACAGCGGGCTACCCGCCCTGCCCGATGCCTACGACCAGGTCAAACGCAGCCGCTCGGCGTCGTTGTGGTCCGGACTCATCCTCGGCGCAGTGGTGCTGCTGATACTGCTGATCTTCATCCTGCAGAACCTGACCGACCAGCAGATCAAGTTCCTGTTCTGGCAGGCCAACCTTCCGGTGGGCGTCTCGCTGCTGATCGCGGCGATCCTCGGTGCACTGGTAGTGGGCTCGGCGGGCGGCCTCCGCATCGTCCAACTCCGGCGGGCCGCCAAGAAGCTGCAGTAACGATCTCGGTCGCAACGGTCCACGACCGGCGAGCCGGGCCGCCGCCACCCAGTGACCGGGCTCAGCTGTGCAGCAGGGCGCCGAGGAAGGTCCACACCACCACAGCGCTGGGCAGTAGCGAGTCCAGACGATCCATGATGCCGCCGTGGCCCGGCAGCAGCGTCCCCATGTCCTTGATCCCCAGATCGCGCTTGACCTGCGACTCCAGCAGATCGCCCAGGGTCGCGGTCAACACCACGATCGGCCCTAGCAACAGACCCCACAGTGGCTGCGTGCCGATCAGCAACCACAGGACCAACACGGCACCGACAGTGCCCACGACCATCGACCCGCCGAATCCCTCCCAGGACTTCTTGGGGCTGATGGCGGGGACCATCGGATGCCGACCGAACAACACTCCGGATGCGTAGCCGCCGACGTCGGAGCAGACCACCAGGATGATCAGCGCGGCGACCCGTTGCGGGCCGTGATCCGTCGGGAGCACCAGCATCGCGCCGAAGCTTGCGCAGAGCGGGATCCACGCGAGGATGAACACCGTCACGGAGGCATCGCGCGTGAAATTCGTGGGGCCGGGCGCCGAGGGTCCGTGATGCAACAGCCGCCACACCATCGCCACGAGCACCGTCGCCACGAACGCGGCCAGGACGCCCTTCGTCCCCCACGGCCAACTGAGCCACATGATGGCCTGGCCGCCGATCAACATCGGCCAAAGCTCCAGGTCCACGCCGTGCTGCCGGAAGCGCTTGACCACCTCCCAGGTGGCGATGCCGATCGCGGTCGATGCGAGGAGCACCCACACATGCGGTGCGAACACCAGGATCAGGATGATCAGCGCCCCGAGGCTCCCGCCGACTGCGATCGCGACCGGAAGGTTGCGCCCGGCGTTGATCTTGCGCTTTGCAGGCGCAGCATCGCCCGGCGTCGCGTCGGGGACGCCGGGGGTGGGTGGGCGCCCCTCGGGCTGTGCGGTCACGTGGATCTCCGTCATCGTCGGCGGGAGCTGATGCCTGGGTACGTCGGTCAGGCTAGACCTCCATCAAGTCCGCTTCCTTGCGCTTGACCAGATCATCGATCTGCGCCACGTACTTGGCGGTGGTCTTGTCCAAGTCCTTCTCGGCGCGCCCCACCTCGTCCTCGCCCGCCTCGCCGTCCTTGACGATCCGGTTGAGCTGTTCGTTGGCCTTGCGACGCACATTGCGGATCGCGACCTTCGCGTCCTCGCCCTTCGATTTGACCTGTTTCACCAGGTCGCGCCGGCGCTCCTCCGTGAGCTGTGGGATCGCGATCCGGATCAGATGTCCATCGTTGGTCGGGTTGACGCCCAGATCCGAGTTGCGGATCGCGGTCTCGATGGGGCCCAGTTGCTTGGCTTCGTACGGTTTGATCACCACCAGGCGCGCCTCGGGTGTGCTGATCGACGAGACCTGGGTGATCGGGGTCGGCGAACCGTAGTAGTCGACGACCACCTTCGTGAACATCCCGGGGTTGGCCCGACCGGTGCGGATGGACTGGAAGTCGTCCCGCGCCACCGCGACCGCCTTCTCCATCTTCTCCTCCGCGTCGAACAGCGCTTCGTCGATCACTTCGGTCTTCCTTTGCCTTGAGAACGGGGTACTTCGGTGGGCCGATGTGGCCGGGTCACGGCTGGACTAGCGTTCCGATCTTCTCACCCGCCACAGCGCGGGCGATATTGCCCTCGACCAGCAGGTTGAAGACCAGCATCGGCATCTTGTTGTCCATGCACAGGCTGAACGCCGTGGCGTCGGCCACCTTGAGGCCGCGCTCGAGCGCCTCGCGGTGGGTGATCTCGGTGAACATCTTGGCGTCGGGGTTGGTCCGCGGGTCGGAGTCGTACACGCCGTCCACCGACTTCGCCATGAGGACCACCTCGGCCCCGATCTCCAGTGCGCGCTGCGCCGCCGTGGTGTCGGTGGAGAAGTACGGCATGCCCATGCCGGCGCCGAAGATCACTACGCGCCCCTTCTCGAGGTGCCGCTTGGCCCGCAGCGGGAGGTACGGCTCCGCGACCTGGCCCATGGTGATGGCTGTCTGCACGCGGGTGTCGACGCCGCGCTTCTGCAGGAAGTCCTGCAGTGCAAGGCAGTTCATCACCGTCCCGAGCATGCCCATGTAGTCGGACCGCGAACGGTCGAGGCCGCGCTGCTGCAGCTCCGCGCCGCGGAAGAAGTTACCGCCGCCGATCACGACCGCGACCTCGGCGCCGCTGAGCGAGACCTCGGCGATCTGATCGGCCACCGTGGATACCACGTCCGGGTCGAGCCCCACCTTGCCGCCGCCGAACATCTCTCCGCCCAGCTTCAGCAGAACCCGCTTGTATCCCGGCCGGCCGTTGTCGTCCGACGGCTTCCCGACCTGCTGCTCCGAAGTCACGTTACGTCCACGCTCCTGATCTTCGATCTTCCTCGCCGCGACACATCCTAATAGTCCGCCGGATCAGTCCCGTCCGCGCAGCCGGTCCTCGATCAGATCGCCCATCGCACGCTGGCCGACGACGGACGGATGCAGGCCGTACGCGTCGGGCCCGTTGCCGCGTAGATCGACGCCCTGTAGGGCGACATACGGGTCCGGCCGGCACGCCGGGTGATCGGTGGGCGGCGCGACGTACATCAGGCCCAGGTGGGCGGCCACCTGCTGTACGAGCAGCTCGAGCGCGGCGTACCACCGGCGCCACAGCGGAATGTTCTGCGGCGGTATGTGCGCGGCCCGCAGGCACCCCGGGTCGACGGTGCCGCTCGACGCGAACAGCGGCAGGTAGCCGACCACGACGATCTCCGCGGCCGGCGCGTAGTGCGCGATCCGCTGCAGGGTCGCGATGTATTGCGCCCGGACGAACGCCCAGCCCTCGGTGCCGGGCAGGTTGGTGTGCGCGAACTCGGCGCACCGTGCATCGGGTGTGACGAAGCAGTGGGTGATGACGCTACCGAAGCCGAGCGAGTTGGCACCGGCGACGACGGTGATCAGCCGTGTGAAGGGGCCGATCCCATAGATCTGCGGGGCGTTCTGGATCTTCTCGCTCGGCACGGTCAGGTCGTCGAGCGTGGCACCTGCGCAGGCCCGGTCGGTGAACGACACGGGCTGCAGCCGTTCTGCCAGCACGTGCCCCAGATCGTCGGCGTTACGGGCGCAGAAGTCCAGCGGCAGCCGCTTGCGGAACGAACCGGCGGACGCGTAGCTGTCCCCCAGGGAGACGTACTGGGCGCCGCCAGGGAGGTCGGGGATGTAGTTGACACCGTCGGACTGGTATCGGATCCAGTGCGACCCGGTGCCGATCAAGGCGGACTTGGTGGATACCGCAGCGACCAGCACGAGGACGAGGAACGCAGCGACCGCCCGCCTCACCAGACGGAGACGCGGTGCAGCGGCAGCCCGTGGCCGGGCAGCAGGTGCCGCGCCGGTAGGGCGTGCAGGTGAGCGGCGGTGGCAGGGGCCGCCGGGGCGTCGAACGTGATGGGTGCGATCAGTGCGCGTCCCCGAGCGGTCGCGACGGCGTCCCCGGCGATCAGGACACCGGCCTCCTCGTTCCACAGCACCACACTGTCGGGGGTGTGGCCGGCGGCGGAGTGCACTGTCCATGCCCCGGCGCCGGGCACGGTGACACCGTCGGTGAGCGTGCCCAACGGAGCCGGTCCGGTCCACCGCCAACCGAGCGGGGTGCCGTATCCGGCCCGCAGCGCGTCTCCCGCCGACGATCGGAGCACATCGAGATCCAGCGGTTGTCCGACCAACACCGGGGCGAAGGCGAGGGCGGAGCTGGGGACCGACGGGGGGCGCTCGCCGGCGATGTAGTCGAGTGTCTTGGGCGCCACGTGGACCGTCGCGCCGGTCATCGCCGACAAGGTGGGCGCCCCGCCCACGTGGTCGGTGTGCCCGTGGGTAGCCACGATCGCGTGCACGTCTGCCGCGCGCGGACCGAGATACGACGCGACATCCAGCGCCATCCGCCGGGTGCCCGGATCGACGACCACCGGGCCTTCGTCGCCCTCCAGGACATAGCAGTTGAAGATCCACCGGGACAGCCGGGTGATCCCCAGTTCGGGCATGTGGTCGACGATCAAGGACACACCCGGCACCCTACGTGAGGTTCTCGGCGCGATCAGCCTTCGATCGCCGCGCGCGCCGGGACCGCGACCGGTGACACGGACGGTGACACGGACGGGAAGCCCACCGATATCGACCACGGAGCGGCGCAAGCCCCCTCGATCCGGCCACTTGCGCCGTCTGCGGGTCGATCCCAGTGCACACCCGCCGCCGCATATTCCGGGCCGGCTCGGGAGACGCCGACGGCCGCCCTCCCCGCTGGGGTGGGCGGCCGTCGTACGGTCTACCGGCGAAGGCCGGGCCGGATCACTCCTGGCCGACCTCGAAGCGGGTGAAGGCGTGCACCTTCACACCGGCCTCGTCCAGCACCTTCTGGACGCTCTTCTTGCTGTCCTGAACGGACGCCTGGTCAGGGAGGACGTTCTCCTTGTAGTAGGCGATCGTCTTACCCTCGATGATCTTCGGCAGCGCCTGCTCCGGCTTGCCCTCGGCCTTCGCGGTCTCCTCGGCGATCCGGCGCTCGTTCTCGATCACGTCGGCCGGCACCTCGTCGCGGCTCGCGAACTTCGCCTTGAGCGCAGCCACCTGCATCCCGGCGCCGCGAGCCGCCTCGGCAGCACCGTCGCCATCGCCGCTGTAGCTGACCAGCACGCCCACTGCGGGGGGCAGGTCCGACGAGCGCTTGTGCAGGTAGACGGCCACGGGACCGTCGTACGACACCACGCGACGCAGCTCGAGCTTCTCGCCCAGCTTCGCCGAGGCGGCCTCGATCCGTGCCGCGACGGTCTCGCCTTCGAGCTCGACCGCCTTGACCGCGTCGACGGTGGCGGCCTTCGCGGCGGCGGCAGCCGCCACGATCTTGTCGGCCAGCTCCTGGAACTCGGCGTTCTTCGCGACGAAGTCGGTCTCGGAGTTGAGCTCGATCATCACGCCGTCCTTGGCCGCGACCAGGCCCTCCGCAGTGGAGCGGCCGGCGCGCTTGCCGACGTCCTTGGCGCCCTTGATGCGGAGCACCTCGACGGCCTTGTCGAAGTCACCGTCGGTCTCGGTGAGCGCGTTCTTGCAGTCCATCATCCCGGAGCCGGTGAGCTCGCGGAGCCGCTTCACGTCCGCAGCGGTGTAGTTCGCCATCTCGGCGTTACTCCTTCGGTTAGGTGTTGGTTTCGTGCGCCGGCGGCGACGGTCACCCGTCGCCGCCGCGCAACGACTACTCGGCGGCCGGAACCTCGACGGCCGAGACCTCGACAGCCGGAACCTCGGCGACCTCGCCGGCGCCGGTGGCGGCCTGCGCGAGCAGTTCCTGCTCCCACTCGGCCAGCGGCTCACCCGCGACAGCACCCTCCGGCTTGGCGTCGCCGGAACCCTGACCTGCGCGCGCCTGGACGCCCTCGGCGACGGCAGACGCCACCACCTTGGTCAGCAGCGCGGCGCTACGGATCGCGTCGTCGTTACCCGGGATCGGGTAGTCGACCACGTCGGGGTCGCAGTTGGTGTCCAGGATCGCGATGACCGGGATGTTCAGCTTGCGGGCCTCGCCGACGGCGATGTGCTCCTTGTTGGTGTCGACGACCCAGATCGCCGACGGCACCTTGGCCATGTCGCGGATACCGCCGAGGGTGCGCTCCAGCTTGTTCTTCTCACGCGTGAGCATGAGAATCTCCTTCTTGGTGCGCCCCTCGAAGCCGCCCGTCTGCTCCATGGTCTCGAGTTCCTTCATGCGCTGCAGGCGCTTGTGGACGGTCGAGAAGTTGGTGAGCATGCCACCCAGCCAGCGCTGGTTCACGTAGGGCATACCGACGCGGGTCGCCTCCTCGGCGATGGACTCCTGCGCCTGCTTCTTGGTGCCGACGAAGAGGACGGTGCCGCCGTGCGCGACCGTCTCCTTGACGAACTCGTACGCCTTGTCGATGTACGTCAGCGTCTGCTGCAAGTCGATGATGTAGATGCCGTTGCGGTCGGTGAAGATGAACCGCTTCATCTTCGGGTTCCACCGGCGTGTCTGGTGGCCGAAGTGGGCGCCGCTGTCCAGCAGCTGTTTCATGGTGACGACTGCCATGTGTCAACCATTCCTTTACTCTCGCAGTTGTTTTCACCGCGCCGCGGGGCCGGGTGAGCCCGGCTGGGCGATGCGGTGTCCTGGTGTCCAGCCGCGTCGCACCCCGTGAGGGGACCGCGCAACGTGGCGCGCCAGGAACTCGGCGCCGTAACGACGCTCCGCTCCGCGGCACTGGATGAACACGCGAAGTCACCCCGCCATTTGGACGGGGTGCAAATCGAGTCTACGCGGCATGGCGCCGGGGACGAAATCCCTGCCCACCACCCCGTCCGACAGTCGCCGTCGGACAGTCGCCGTCAGACGAGGCGAGCGGCCATACCGTCGACCAGGAACCGCACCACGTCCTCGAACCGCTCGTCCACGCCACCCCATGCGGTGGGGCCCGAACGCAACGCGAACGGGTGGGCCGCACCATCGAACATCGCGGCGCGTGCCGCATCGTCGTACGCCACGGCCGGGCTCCCGTCCACGCCGTACACCTCCTGCTCCTCGATGACGAAGCCGACCACGAGGTCGCGCATCGTCGACCAGGCGAGCGCCGCGTCCCGCTCGGCGAATCCCGCGGCCACCAGTACTCGCAACGGACCCTCCAGGGCGGCGATCACCGCACCGTCGGTCAGTCGCGAACCGCTGAACACCCGCGCGCCGTCGCGGTGCGCGAGCAGCGTCCTGCGCAGCCCCCGCGCACCCGACCGAACCAGGTCATGCCAGTCGTCGGGCAGCGTCCGCTCCGCCACGACGCGCCGCATGATCTCCGTGGCCATCTCGTCGACCAAAGCCTTCTTATCGGCGAAGTGCCAGTACAGGGCGGGCGCCTTGACGTCGAGCCGGTCGGCGATACGCCGCAGGGTGAGGCCGTCGATCCCCTCGTCGTCGAGCACATCGAGGGCGGTGGCCACGATGAGCGTTTTGCTGAGCGCCATGGTTGCCAGCTTAACGCCGTTAAGTTACGGTGTCATTTAACGTCGTTAAGGAGGACCGATGAAGGCAGCTGTCGCCACCTACCAGAAGACCCCGCAGTGGCAGGAGATCGCCGATCCGAGTGTGGCGCAGGCGGATCGGGTCCGGGTCACGATGACCGCCGCCGCGATCCACAACCTCGCGCGCGGCGTCGCGAACGGCACGCACTACTCCAGCCCGGCCGAGCCCGGCTTCCCGATCGGCGTCGACGGGGTCGGCCGCACGGACGACGGTACCCGCGTCTACGTCAGCGCCCCCGGCACCGTCGCCGAGTATGTGTATGCGCATCCGTTCGCGCTGGTCGCCGTTCCGGCTCCGCTGAGCGACCTGCAGGCGGCCGCGGTCGTCAACGCGGCCTTGTCGTCGTGGATGGCCCTCACGGTGCGCACCCGCGTCGAGCCCGGCCAGACCGTGCTGGTGCTGGGCGCGACCGGAGCCTCCGGGCGACTCGCTGTCCCCCTCGCCCGGCACCTCGGAGCACGCGTGATCGCGGCGGGCCGCAACGCCGACGTGCTGGCCCGGGTGGGCGCGGACGCGACGATCGATCTGCGCGGTTCCGACGATGCGGTCCGGAAGGCGCTGACCGGCGAGAAGATCGACGTCGTGATCGACTACGTGTGGGGCAGGCCGGCCGAGCTGACACTGGGCGCACTGTCGAAACGTGGGCCCGCGACCTACATCGAGGTCGGCGCGATGGCGGGTCCGACGGTGACGTTGCCCGCCGCACTACTGCGCTCGACCGATGTGCGGATCATCGGCAGCGGTTTCGGCTCGTTCACGTCGAACGAGTTTCTCGCAGCCCGCCCGGCGATGCTCGAGGCGGTCGTCGAGCTCGGGTTGACGGTGGACGTGGCCGCACGTCCGGCGGCCGACGTGGCCACCGCGTGGACGGAGGATCTGGACGGAGATCGGCTGGTGCTCACCCTGTGAGCGCTGCTGCGAGGCGCGGCCGACTCGCGGTGGTGCTTGGCGCCCTGTCGGCGTTCGGCCCGATCACGACGGATCTGTACCTGCCGTCGCTGCCGGAGGCCGCCGCCGACCTGCACGCATCGCAGCCGCAGATCCAGGTGACGTTGACCACGTGCCTGATCGGGCTGGCCGCGGGGCAGGTGTTGATCGGGCCGTTATCCGATTCGGTAGGCCGGCGACGCCCGATGATCGCCGGCGTCGCCCTGTTCGTGGTGTCGTCGTTGGTGTGTGCGATGGCGCCGTCGGTGTACCTGTTGGACGCGTTCCGCCTGGTGCAAGGCCTGGCCGGCTCCGCGGGCGTGGTACTCGGGCTCGCGATCGTGCGCGATCAGTTCTCGGGTGTCGCAGCGGCGCAGCTGATCTCGGCGCTGATCGCGGTGACGGGGCTCGCCCCGATCTTCGCACCGGTGATCGGCGCGCAATTGCTCCGGGTGATGGATTGGCGGGGCCTGTTCTACGTGCTCGCAGGGCTCGTCGTGGCACTGACGGCCGTCGCGGTGGCCTGGGTTCCCGAGTCGCTCCCCCTCGACCGGCGCAACCCGTTGCGGCTCCGGCTACTGGGCGCCGGATTCGCGCAACTGTCGAAGGACCAGCGATTCATGGGCTACGCAGGGGCTGCGGCCTTCGCGTTCGCAGTGATGTTCTCCTACATCTCGACATCACCGTTCGTGTTCCAGGAGCACTTCGGGTTCAGCCAAACGCAGTTCAGCCTGTTGTTCGCGGCGAACGCTGTGGGCATGCTCGCGGTCAACCTGGTGGGTAGCCGGTTGATGACGCGCGTATCGAGTGTGACGATCGTGCGCGTCTGCCTAGCCGGGATCGGGGTCGGCACGGTGGCGATGCTGGTGTCGGCGCTCACCGTGGGACTCTGGGGCGTCGTGATATTCCTGTTCTTCGCCGTGATGTGGGTGGGACTGGTGCGCGCGACACTGTCGCCGTTGGCGCTCGAGGATCACGGCGCCATCGCCGGGTCGGCGTCCGCGCTGGTCGGAGCATCGCAGTTCGCGCTGGGCGGCCTCGCGGCCGCGATCGCCGGAACCGGTGGGGCGGATCCCACAACGCTTGCGGTGGTGATGACGGTGTGCGCGGCGATCGCGATCGCCTCGTTCTTCGCCGCGCGGCACGCGCACTGATCGGCCCGGCACGCGCACTGCCGGCCGGGCGCGGCACGCACGACCGGACTCGCTCGTTCAGCCGACCGACGCGTACTGGTAGTCGTCGAGGGGAAAGCGCCTGCTCTTCCACGCCACCTCGATCGTCGTGGCGGCCCGGAACGGGACGTCGCCGTTCTTGGCGAAGTAGTAACTGTTGGAGTTCGCGCAGGTGGGGTGTGAGAACACCTGATTCGGACGGCGGCGCAACATGCCGGTCATGTAGGCGTCCTGTGCATCCGCCTTGACCTCGATCCGCGAGGCGTTCCGTCGGCGTGCCTCGCGCAGCGCCCGCACGATGTGCGCAGCACTGTTCTCGATCAGGGTGAAGTACGAGGCACCGTTGAACCCATAGGGACCGAACACCGTGAAGTAGTTGGGGAATCCTGCAGCCGATACTCCCTGGTACGACTCCAGTCGCGTCTGGTCCCACAGCTCCGCGAGGTTGACGCCGTCTCGTCCTTTCAGGTCGTAAGTCGGCAGCGCGTCCTTGTCGGTCACCTTGAAGCCGGTCGCGAGGATGAGGACGTCGAGCGGATGTTCCGTGCCGTCCACCGTGCGGATTCCCGTCGGAGTGATCGCGGCGATCGTCGCGGTCTCGAGTGTGACGTCATCTCGGTTGAACGTCTTCAGGTACGAGTTGTGGAAGCTGGGCCGCTTGCACCCGAGTGCGTACCTCGGGTTCAGGGCGTCGCGCGTGGCGGGATCCTTCACCTGAGTGGCGAGATAGGTGCGGGCGGCCTTCTCCACGAGCGCTGTGCCGGGGACGTAGCCGTGGAAGTGCGCGAGCACCGGGAAAGTGAATTCGACGAACGCCTGGCTGACGAGGCGGGACAGAGAACGCGCCCCGGGGATCGCGTGGAGCCCCAACCGCCCCAGGCCCGGGATGGGGAAGTCCGCCTTGGGCAGACACCAGATGGGCGTCCGCTGGAACACGGTCAGGTGCTGGGCGACTCGGGCGACCTCGGGAATCACCTGGACCGCTGTGGCACCGGTGCCGATGACGCCTACCCGCTTCCCGGTCAGATCGACGGTGTGGTCCCAGCGGCTGGTGTGCATCGAGACACCGGCGAAGGTGTCGATCCCCTCGATGTCGGGGAGCTTGGGCTGGCTCAGCGGTCCACCGGCGTGGATCATCCAGCGGGCGGTCAGCTCACCGCGGCTGGTGCTGATCCGCCACAGGTCTGCCGACTCGTCGAAGGTCGCCGACGTGACTCGGGTGTCGAAGCGGAGGTGGTCGGCGAGACCGTATTCCGCGACGCAGTGTTCTGCGTACGCCTTGAGTTCGCTTCCCGGGGCGTAGGTCCGGGACCAGTCGGCGCGCTGGTCGAAGGAGAACTGATAGCTGAAGGACGGGATGTCCACCGCGACGCCGGGGTAAGTGTTCCAATGCCACACTCCGCCCGGGCCACTGGCGTCGTCGACCACGAGCACGTCGTCGAATCCGGCCTTCTGGAGTGCGATGGTCGTGCCGAGACCGGCGAACCCAGCTCCGACGATGACGACGTCGTGGTGTTCAGCTTCCATGGATCTACAGCCTCCAGCAGATATTCGGAATATCGGAATACTCAGAGTATCCTAATTGTCGTGCGCTGGCTACCCTGTGTGTCATGACCAGAGTGACGCGTGCGGAGAGCCAAGCGCGGACGAGATCGATGCTCGTGGCCGAGGCGACCCGACTGTTCCTCGATCGGGGCTTCACGGCCACGTCCCTCGAGGCCATCGGCGAGGCGGCCGGATACACCCGCGGCGCTGTCTACTCGAACTTCGGCGGCAAGACGGACATCGGCCTCGCCGTCCTGGACGGCCTGTACGAGTCGATGGTGCAGTCGGCCGGCGAAGCGGCCACCCACGCCCTCGCCGAAGGCCCGGCGCGCTGGATACAGGCGGTGGCCG
>CAJCHX010000154.1 GCA_903970215.1 Acidobacteriaceae bacterium | reverse complement strand
AGCGGCAGCGCTCGCGGTGCCCACGACGATCGCGGCCCGCAGGTTCCGGAGGCTGCATCACGCTCCCGTTCCTCCGCGCGGGTACGCCCGTCGCGACCTCCCACGAGCAGGGTCTGCGTCGTATCCGGCGGCCCGGCGGCTGGCCGACGCCGAACAGGAGTTCCTCGCGCTGATGGCCGTCTTGGCGCGGTCGCGTGCGCTGCCGCCGGACGTGGTCAGCGAGCTCGACGACGGCGCCGACTCGTCCGCCGAAGCGATCGTCGCCTACGCCGTGCAGTTGCAAGGCCTCGAGTCGGTGGCGCGCGGGACCGACAGCGCGCTCCGAGGTGCACTCGATGCCGGCCTGCGACGGCTCGACGAGGGGGTCGTCGCCTACCTCGACATGGTTCGGTCTGCTGCAGGCACGGTTGCCGCTGCGCACGACACCGCGCTCGGCGCTGCGCCCGACGCCCTGAGCAGGTCCACCCCGCTACTGCGCGACAACGCTGAGCGGCTGCAAGCGTGGGCGTACGGCATCTCGGTCCTGCCACGGGTGCCGGATTCCCACACCTGGTGACAGCACGTGGGTGAATCCCCTGATCTTTCCCTGAATTAGCTGGTCAGGACGTGACGTGGGCATGGGTTCCGGGCACGATGGAGGTATATCGGAACAACGAGAGGTCAAAGATGTTCTGGAGAGTCATCGGCGTGATCGCCGTGATCTGGCTTGCATTCATGGTGGTGGGCGCGGTTGTCCACCTGCTGCTCCCGCTCGCGGTGCTGGCGCTCGTAGTCACCGGTATCGTCTCGGTGGTCAAGTGGCTGGGATCGGGCAGGTCGAAGACCTCCGTCTGACGCCGACAAGGTCGTCGAGTACGGAGGGCGCGTGCGGGTAGCGATCGTCGCCGGTTCCGAAGCGGGGCATGCACTACCCGCCTTGTCCCTGGCGGTGGCGCTCGACGCGGCCGGGCATTCGCCGGTCGTGTTCACGGGCCGACGATGGCTCGCACTCGGTGACCGCCGCGGAATCGACACTCGCGAGCTCGATGGCCTCGCTCCCCGGCCGGGCGACGATGACGGCGATGCCGGACAAAAGATCCACGCCCGTGCAGCCCACATCGCAACCCTTCTGCGCTCCGGGTTCGATGCCGTAGATCCCGACCTGGTCGTCGCGGATGTGCTCACACCCGGTGGGGGGATGGCTGCGGAGTTACGCGGCGTGCCGTGGGCCGAGTTGTCGCCCCACCCGCTGTACCTGCCGTCTCGCGGCCTTCCGCCGATCGGTGCGGGACTCGCGCCCGCGGTCACTCGCATCGGCCGGGTGCGCGATGCCACTCTGCGCGCCTTCACCGCACGTGACATCCGTGCAGGCCGCCGCCAGCGCGCGGCGGCTCGGGCCTCTATCGGGCTCCCCACAGCCGATCCGGGCCCGGGTGGGAGGCTGGTCGCAACCATCCCCGCCCTGGAGGTTCCGCGACCCGACTGGCCGCCGCGGACACACGTGGTCGGGCCCTTGACGCTCGAGCCGACGGACGCCGAATGCGAGGTACCGGATGGGGACGGGCCACTGGTGATGGTCGCCCCGTCGACTGCGGAGACCGGTACCGCCGACCTCGCCGATCTGACGGTGGCCGCGCTCGATCCCGCAGTCTTCGGTGCGCGTGTGCGGGTGGTCGTGTCGGCGCTGAACCCACCTCCGATCGACCGTGATTGGGTGACCAGTGGCTTCGGTCGACAAGACCTGTTGGTGCAGCGGGCCGACGTGGTGGTCTGCGGGGGCGGCCACGGCCTGCTCACCAAGGCTCTCACCGCGGGTCGGCCGGTGGTGACGGTCCCAGGCGGCGGGGACCAGTGGGAGTTGGCCAGCCGGATCGCGCGACAGGGCAGTGGCGTGGCCGTACGGCCGGTGACGACCCGCGCCATCGCCTCCGCGGTCCGCCACGTCCTGGGCGACCCGAGCTTCGCCGAGCGCGCCCGCGCGGCTGCGGCGACCGCGGAGTTGGTCGCAGACCCGGTAGCGGTGTGCCGTGCAGTGGCGCAACGTGGCTGACGTCTCGGTTAATCTGTGGCTGTGCGTTTGACCGAATTCCGCGAACTCCTCGACTCCGAGTTCGGAGCATCGCGCGGTGAGATGTTGATGCGCGAGCACTGCCTCGGCGAATTGGGCGGCCGCACCGGGAACGCCGCCGTCGAGGGCGGCGTCGACCCCAAGGAAGTGTGGCGGGCGATGTGTGCGGAATTCGACGTTCCGCGCGACCGCTGGTGACTGCTCCCGATCAGTGTGCGAGCGGTCCCGGTGTCCACAGGCCCGATCGCGTCACGGTGTGCAGCGTCGTCGTCGCCGGCTCGGCAGCGGTGTACGGTTCGTAGCGCTCGAGCGCGCCCCATTCTCGGCCCCAGTCCCCGTCCAGATACGTCGCGACGGTATCCGGCTTCGCCAGCAGCAGTGCCCAGCCGAGCGGTCCGCCTGCGCTGCCGCCCTCCCAGGTAGTGGTCGCGGCCACCGCCAGGTCGCGCTCGGGCTGGATCCGCCACGTCGGCTGTTGC
>CAJCHX010000153.1 GCA_903970215.1 Acidobacteriaceae bacterium | reverse complement strand
ACCGCCGAGTTCGCCGAGACGCCCGGGCTCTACGCCGGCAACCACGTCGACATCCTCGGCATTTCCGTGGGCCACATCGTGTCGGTGACGCCCAACGCCCGGGGCGTCGCCGTGCGCATGGAGGTCGACGCCGACCACCCGGTGCCGAGCGACGCCCAGGCCATCCTGATGGCCCCCGACGTCGTCAACGACCGCTTCGTGCAGCTGAACCCGGCCTACACGGCCGGTCCCAGGATGCGCAGCGGTGCGGTGATCCCCACCTCCCGGACCGGCCTGCCCGTCTCGGTCGACCAGATCTTCGACAACCTCGGGGCGCTCACCAAGGCCCTGGGCCCGACGGGGGCCAACAAGAACGGGGCTCTCTCCGACCTCATCCACGAGCTGTCCAAGGCGTTCAGCGGCGGCTACGGCACCACGCTCCACCAGGCCATCCTGGCCTCGAGCAAGGCCCTCACCGGCGTGGCCTCCAATCCCAAGAAGCTCGCTGCGCTGCTGAACAACCTGGGCCAGCTCACCCACGCCGCCGCCGACAACACCAAGAGCTACACGGCCTTCGCCGGCGACCTCCAGTCGGTGAGCGCCAGCCTCGCCTCGGACAACTCCGACATCGCCGCCGCCCTCTCCAACCTGCAGACGCTGTTCGCCAACCTCGACCGCTTCGTACGCCAGAACCAGTCGTCGCTGCGCGGCAGCGTGGCCAACCTCCAGACCTTCGCCACCCGTCTCGCCGCGGAGCAGAAGCAGCTGGCCTCCGCCTTCGACATCGGCCCGCTGGCCCTGCAGAACCTGGACGCGGCCGTCGACCCGTCCGCCCCCGGGGGCCCGGCCCTCAAGGGCCGCTTCGACCCGTCCACCACGTCGAGCCAGCTCGTCAAGCAGGTGTGCGGCAACATCCTCCTCCGGGGTCTCACCGTCGCCACCAACCCGGCGCAGCGCAGCGAGTTCGACGTCGACTGCCTCTTCGCCGGCGCACTCGACTCGCTGCCCACCCCGCCGAACGCATCCGGCCCCGACGTCTCGGTCGGCGCGCTGCTGGGGTCGGGATGACGGCCGGCGTGCGCCACTCCCCCACCGGCCCGACCCGGGACCGACCCGCCGGGGCCCACCGCAGGCTGCGCCCGGCCGCCGCCCTCGTGGCGCTGACCGCGCTCGTGTCCGGCTGCGGCTACAGCCTGCAGGCCTTCCCCAAGATCGGCACGAGCGTCACCTCGGGCTACGACGTCCACGCCAAGTTCACCAACGTCCTCGACCTGCCCGCCGACGCCCAGGTGCGCGACGGGTCCGCCGTCGTCGGACAGGTGACCTCGATCTCGACCCACGACTTCCTGGCCGACCTGACCCTCAAGATCCGCAACAACGTCAGGCTGCCGGCCGGCACGACGGCCCAGGTCCGCTTCGACAGCCCCCTCGGCGACGAGTACGTGCTGCTCACCCCGCCGGCGCACACGACCGGTGCGCTCATCGCCGAGGGCGGCAGCATCCCGGCCGACGACACCGGCACGGCCCCGTCGATCGAGGACACCCTGACCGCCCTCGGCGCCGTGCTCAACGGCGGTGGCATCGACCAGCTCCAGACCATCGTGGTCGAGCTCGACAAGACCCTCGGCGGCAACGAGACCCAGATCCGCAGCGTCATCGGACAGCTGGCGACGACCTTCAAGTCCCTGAGCGACCACACCGGCGACATCACCTCTGCCATCACCGCCGTCGGCAACCTCGCCGCCGAGCTCAACTCAGGCAGCGCTGTCATCACCAACGGGATCGACGCCATCGCCCCGGCCGTGACGGTCCTCGACAAGGAGAACGCCGACCTGCACCGCCTGCTCACCAACATCACCGACCTGAGCACCGTGACCAACAGGATCGTCGCCACCAGCGGGCAGGACAGCATCACCGACGCCCACGCCCTGCTCCCGGTGGTCAACCAGCTCGTGGGCGTCGAGGCGCAGGTCGGGCCCGACCTGCGCGACATCGCCCGCTTCGAGGCGCTCACCCCCAAGATCGCCCCCGGCAACTACCTGCAGGTCTCGGTCACCCTGCACGCCAACCTCAACTCGGCGCCGACCGACGCCACCGACCCCGGCGGCGCGGAGACGGCCGGCACCCTGACCGGCGGCCCTGCGGTCACCGCCCTGCTCGAGGGAGGCCTGCCGTGAGCCGCGCCGTCGTCCTGCGCATCGTCGCTCTCGTCGCCACCGTCGCCCTCGGGTTTGGCTACATCCTCTTCGACGTGGTCGGCTGGCGGGTCGGCGCCCAGCGCTTCCCCGTCACCGTCGAGCTGTCCACCGCCGGGGGCATCTACGACAACGCCGAGGTCACCTACCGCGGCGTCGACGTCGGCAAGGTCACCGCCCTGCACCTGAGCCGGACGGGTGTCGCCGTCCGCCTGGCGATCAACCCCGGGGCCCACATCCCGGCCGACTCGACGGCGTCGGTACGGGAGCTGTCCGCGGCCGGGGAGCAGTACATGGACCTCGTGCCCACCGCACCCGACGGCCCGGACCTGCACTCCGGCAGTGTCATCGCCGAGTCCAGGACGTCGGTGCCGACCTCGATCGACACCGTGCTCATCGACTTCGGCCAGCTCCTCGGCTCGATCAACACCACCGACGTCGAGACCCTCAACCGGGAGCTGGCGACCGGCTTCGGCGGGGCCGGTGGGCAGTTCCGCACGCTCATCGCCCAGGTCACCAACCTCTTCGACGCCCTCGAGGCATCCCAGACGTCGACCGCTTCGCTGCAGGTCGGCGGCCACAAGGTGCTCAAGACCTTCCTCGGCACCGACGACGAGTTCAGCAGCTTCGCGGCGTCGCTCAGGCAGCTCACCGGCCAGCTCGCCGCCTCCGACCCGGACCTCGGACATCTCTTCACCCACGGTGCGGCCGCCACCAGACGTCTCCACACCGTCCTCGCCGACGACGCCCCCAACCTCGAGCACTTCGTGTCCGGCCTGGCGACGATCACCAACACGGCCTACGCCCGCAACCCGGCCATCCAGGCCCTGTTCCAGGCCCTGCCGGCCTTTGCCAGCAACCTCGCCGCCGTGACGGGGAGCGGGGGCGTGAACACCGAGCTCTACTTCAACACCGACAACACGGTGTGCCCGTACCTGCCGACGGCGCAGCTGGCCGCGCCCACTGCGACGAGCGATTCGGTAAATCTGGGACTTCAGTGCACGGCGACCGCTCCCGATCTACTCCAGCGGGGAGCCGCCCACGCACCAGCCCCGTCCGGAGGATGACCCTGCATGGCCGATGACGACGAGATGACCCCGGGCCCGGGCCCGACCCCGACGGGCACGGCGACGGCGACGGTCGACCCGGCCCCCCAGCCGGGCCGGACCGGGCGGCGGTCGACCGAGTTCGTGCTCGGCGCCGGCGTGGTCGTGCTCCTCATCGTGGCCCTCGCCGCCGGTCTCGTGTTCACCAGCGTCCGGTTGCACAATGCCGACACCAACGCCGGCAAGCTCCGGCAGGCCGAGGCCGTCGACGCCGCGCGGACGTCGTCGTTGGCTGCGGCCGAGACCTATGCGGTCGAGATCGCCAGCTACAACTACAAGACCCTCAGCGCCGGCTTCGCGGCCGTGACGGCCCACTCCACCCCGAGCTTCACCAAGACCTTCCAGAAGTCCAGCGCTCTCCTCGAGCCGGTGCTGACCAAGTACAAGGCGGTGGCCAAGGCCACGGTCGTCGCCGCCGGGCTCACGAGCTGCACGACGCAGCAGGCGGTGGCCGTCGTCCTGCTGAACCAGACGGTGACCAACACCGCCCAGAAGAAGGGCCCCACCACCGACGAGAGCCGGGTGTCGATGACCCTCGTGCACGAGGGCGGCCACTGGATGATCGACCAGGTCAAGCTCCTCTAGCGCGACGGGGCACGGGCCAGTGGGATGTCTGGCCAGCACCGTCGAGCCGGGAGTTCGGACGAACCGCTCGAGCTTGCTGACGCTTTCGCTCCAAGCTTGGGCCTGGTCAGTTGCCGCATCCGAGAGGAGGGACCGCCTCCACACCATCGTCGGGCACCGGCGAGTCACTCACCTACAACGCAATCGGGCAGACCACCTCCATGACCGCCCCCGGCGGCAGCGCCCTGGCCATGACCTACACCGGCTCCAACTCGATCCAACGCGCCGCGGTCGGCTCAACCACCCTGACCAACAACGCCTTCGGTGTCGCCTCCTCCACCACTGGGAGTGCCACCACCTACTTCACCTACAACCCCACCAAAGAACCGAACACGCTCGCCAGCATCGAAATCAGTGGCAGCCCCTACTACTACGTCTACGACGCCCTCGACAACGTCGTCGCCCTCATCGGAGACGAAGGCGCTCTCCGGGCGTCCTACACCTACAGCCCCTACGGCACCACCACAGCCAGCAGCGGCACCGAAGCATCCGCCAACCCCTTTCGCTTCCAAGGCGGCTACACCGACGCCAACGGCTGGGTGAAATTCGGAGACCGCTACTACAATCCCACCACCATGCCCTGGACCCAACCCGACCCCAAAGCACCCACACTCAACAACCCTACCAGCTACCTCCTCTACAGCTTCGACGGCAACGACCCCATCAACTCAAGCGATCCGGGCGGTCTAGGATGTTATGTTGAGTCACCTTTTGGTTGTGTAGTTCCCCAATTCTTGCCATCGTTTTCTTTTTCGGGAAATAGTGGCGAAACCAATGCGGCATGCGGATTCATTGGCGGCGCGACTCTCATCCCTGCATTTACCGCTCCTTTGAGTTTGCCGCCCGGAGCCTGTGCCATTTACGGCTTTTACCAGGCACTCCAATACGCATTCTAACAGCCGCCTGAATTGACGATCCTCGGTCGAAAACCAATGCTGGCGACCTACGGTTGATGCCGAAATAGCTGATAGGTGATGTCAGTTCGCTCTGATGCGAAGGAGCGAGGGCGTCAGTTCTTGAAAGAAGTTGGCAAAAGATAGCGCCTATTGGAGACGCTGTTTTCTAGGCGATGAATCCGTAATGGGAGGTTAGAATGCCCCGTCGGCACAAATCACTATCTTCCTGGTATCCTGACTCAAGTATCGGCCTCGGCGTACTGTTCCTGCTTGCCGGCTTGGCTTGGCTGTTTTACTTCTTCGTTGCGGGATCCATCGCTCTACTGGTCGTGTCGATCCTGTTTCTTATCGGAGGTTCTATTCGCCTACTAGTCGTGTGGAGGTTAAGGTCTGTCGGCTCATCTGGCGAA
>CAJCHX010000152.1 GCA_903970215.1 Acidobacteriaceae bacterium | reverse complement strand
AGGGACTGCGCGTGATCGTGACCCGCGCGCGCCTGATGTCGGCTCTGGCGGGACAGGGCGCCGTCGCGCTGCTCGGGGTGGACGCGGACGGAGCGGCCGAACTCATTGCGCCGCATCCCGGCGTGACGGTGGCAGTGCACACATCGCCGCGCCAGACCGCGGTAGCCGGACCGACCGCGGCCGTCGAAGCGGTGATCGCCGACGCGCTCGCGGCGAACCGGTTCGCGCGGCGGGTGGCCATGGACGTCGCCTCCCACACCGCGCTGATGGATCCTGTGCTGCCGCAACTGAAGTCCGAGCTGGCCGATCTGGTTCCCGCCGCCCCGGTGTTGCCGTTCTACTCGACCGTCTCCGATACCGCGGCACCGACGGTCGACGCAGACTACTGGGTCGCGAACCTGCGCGAGCCGGTCCGGCTCCGCCAGGCGGTCGCCGCCGCGGCCGCGGAACACGCGACCTTCGTCGAGGTCAGCCCGCATCCGACGTTGACGCAGGCGATCGCCGACACCGTCGACGCCCTCGGGACCGACGCGCACCATCACGCGTTCGGGACACTCACCCGGGACCGCGACGACGCGGTCATGTTCCAGCGCAACGTCAACGCGGCCAACACGACCCGTCCCCGGGAGGCGCCGGCGGCAGCTGCTCCAGTGCCTACGCTGCCGACCACGCCGTGGACGCACACCCGGTACTGGTTGCCTGCTACGGCAGCGCTCCCACGCCGCGGCGCGTCGAGCGACCCTGGAACGCCGGTCGAGCTCGACGGGGTGCCCCGCGGCTGGCGCTATGAACTCACCTGGCGGGTCCGGGATCTCGGGGACGCCGCGTCGGTGGCCGATGGCGCATGGCTGGTCGTGGCCGATGCTGACGGTGACCCCGATGCCACTGCGCTCGCGGAGGCGCTCGGCGGGACCCGAACGGCTGCGATCCTCCCGGCCGCCGCCCTGGACGGACCGGTCGCCGGGTACGCCGCAGCCTTGGCCGCAGCAGACCACGTCGTGTTCGCACCGGCGACGGGGTATGGATCCGATGCGGAACTGAGCGCTGCCTACCGACTGTTCCGTCGCGCTCGCGCCCTCGCGGTCGCGATGGCAGCCGCACCGCACGGTCGGCTTCACCTGTTGACCCGCAACGCCCAGCCGACGGTCGAGGGCGATCCGGCTCGGCCCGCGCACGCCGTGCTCTGGGGACTGGGCAGGACTCTCGCGCTCGAGCATCCCGAGATCTGGGGGAGCGTCGTGGACGTGGACGCATCGGTACCGGCCGCGGTGTGCGGGCGCTACCTGGCCGCCGAGGTGGGGCAGGCTTCGGGCGGCCAGTCGGATACGGCCGCGGGCGGCCAGTCGGATACGCCCGCGATCGAGGACCAGGTGGTCTACCGGGCCGGCACCCGCTACGTTCCGCGGCTCGTGCCGGCGACGACGCCCACGTCGGCGGGGTCGCCGACGGATCCCGGCGCCGACTCGGCCGGGAGCCACCTGGTGGTGGGCGCGACCGGCAACCTCGGTCCGCATCTGATCCGGGAGCTCGCCCGGCTGGGCGCGGGCACGGTGGTCGCCGTGTCCCGTAACCCGGGGGATCGACTGGCCGGGTTGGCGTCCGAGCTCGCCGACAGTGGCACGACGCTCGTCACGGTGGCCGCCGACGCGACCGACGCGGACCAGATGGCCGCGGTCTTCGACCGGTTCGGCTCGGATCTGCCGCCGCTCGCGGGGATCTACCTCGCCGCGTTCGGGGGTGGCCCGGTGACCTTGGCGCAGATGACCGATGACGACGTGACGGCGATGTTCCGGCCCAAGCTGGACGCCGCCACCGTCCTACACCGCCTGTCGATGCGGGTACCGCAGCGATCGGGGAGTCGGGCACCGCATTTCGTCCTGTTCACGTCGATCTCCGGGCTCCTCGGGTCGCGCTGGCTGGGGCACTATGCGGCTACCACCACATACCTCGACACCCTCGCGTACCTGCGGCGAGCGGCGGGACTGCCGGCCACCGCGATCGACTGGGGGCTGTGGAAGTCGTTGTCGGACAGGCAGGGTGAGCTGGAACGCCAGACCACGTCCGGATCCGGCCTCGTGCCGATGCCGGACGATGTCGCGATCGGCGCGGTAGCGACGGCGCTTCGCGTCGGTGCACCCGCGCGCTCCGTGGTGGTGGACGCGGACTGGCCGCGGCTCGCGGCCGCGTATCGCACCCGGGCGGCGCTGCGCATCGTCGACGAGCTCGCGGTCGAGCCGGCCTCCGGGACGGCGGGACAGGCGGCCGGCGACACCCCGTTCCGGGCAGAGCTGCGTGCGGCCGATCCGGAACATCGGCTGGACCTGCTCGCGGACCACGTGACCTCGATCGTAGCTGCAGCGATGGGGCTCGAGTCGCCACATCTGGTGGATCGTTCGGAGGGCTTCTTCCAGGCGGGG
>CAJCHX010000151.1 GCA_903970215.1 Acidobacteriaceae bacterium | reverse complement strand
CGGCCTACTGGCGAAGGTCGACTCGGCGACCCTGGGCGCGGTACCCCAGCAGGACAGCGCCGCCACCGGCGACTGGGTGGGGGTGTCTGCGCGGATCAGCGGCATCATCTACAACACGTCCAAGCTGACGGCCGCCCAGCTGCCGAAGTCGATCATGGACCTCGCCGAGCCTGCGTGGAAGGGCCGGATCGAGATCGCGCCTGCTGAGACGGACTTCTGGCCCGTCGTCAGCTCGGTGTTGCACGCATACGGCAAGGACCGCACGGTTGCATGGTTGCAGGGGTTGAAGGACAACGCGGGCAGCAACGACAACGTCCCGTCCAACGAGAACCTCGCGGCCGACATCAGCCAGGGCAACACCGACCTCGGAATCTTGAACCACTACTACTTCTACCGGCTCCGGACCGAGGTGGGCGACAACAAGGTGAACTCCGCGTTCGCCTTCTTCGCCCCGCACGACCCCGGTTACGTCGAGAACATCTCGGGGGCCGCGATCCTCAAGTCGAGCAAGAACACGGCCGCTGCCGAGAAGTTCCTGAAGTTCCTGACCAGCGAGGCGGGGCAGACGGTGCTGGCGACCAGCAACAGCTTCGAGTACCCGATCGCCCCGGGTGTCGCCGCCAACCCGGCGCTCCCGCCACTGAGCACGCTCGCCCCCAACGGCTTCACCGTGGCAGATCTGGGTACCGGTGAGGACGCGAAGGCGCTCCTGCAGCAGGTGCAGCTGCTCTGATCACGTACGCCCCCATCGGTCCGGCCGACCCACCTGGTCCTGCCGGCTCACCGAACCCGGCCGGCCCCCGACGCACCCTGCGTCCGAGGGCCGGCCGCACGGCGTTCACCGTGCTCGGGTGCGCGGTCGCCCTGTTCCTGATCTCCCCGCTTCTCGTGCTCGTGATCGATGCCCATCGCGCGGGGTGGGGCGAGGTCCACCAAGTGCTGTTCCGCACGCGCTCGTACTCGCTGTTGGCCGACACGGTGATCCTCTCCGCCCTGGTCGCGGTGGGCGCCGCCGTGGTCGGAACCGCCGCGGCGGTGGCGATAGAGCGGTCCGGCGTACCGCTGCGCCGCGCCTGGTCGGTGCTCCTGGTGCTGCCGATGGCCATGCCCGACTTCGTGGTCGGATTCGCCTGGCACTCGCTGCTGCCCACGATGTCGCCACTGCTCGCGGCCACCGCGATCATGACGCTGTCGACCTACCCGCTGGTCCTTCTGCCCGTCTCGGCCGGTCTGCGACGCACCGACCCGGCGCTGGAGGAGGTGGCGCGCGGTCTCGGCTTGGGGCCTGTCGCAACCTTCTGGCGGGTGACGTTCCCAGCGGTGCGCGGTGCTGTAGCCGGCGGGACCCTGCTCGCGGTTCTCACCGTGATCTCCGAGTACGGCGCCTTCGAGGCCGTGCGGTTCCACACACTGACCACCGAGATCTTCACGGAGTTTCAGTTCGACCCCGAGGCGGCGGCGGCACTGTCCGTGCCGCTGCTGCTTCTGGGACTGGTGTTCATCAGCCTGGACGCCGCCATCCCGCGGCGGCGCTCGGCGTTCCCGGCCCGCTCGCGCGGCGAGGTGGCGAGGCGCCGGTGGTGGCGCGCAGTGCCTGTGACGGTGTTGTTCACGGTGCTCGTCGGCCTCGGCGTCGCGGCCCCCGTCGCAGTGCTCGGCTACTGGATGCAACAGAGTCAGCGGACCACCTTGCCCGCCGTCGCGGGTCTCGCGGTGGCCACCGAGTCGACCTTCGGCTACTGCGCGATGGGTGGAATCGTGGTGGTCCTCCTGGCGGTTCCGGTCGCGGTCCTCGCGGTGCGTTACCCTTCGCGCCTGTCGACCGCGGTGTCGATGAGCGCGTACATCACCCGCGCACTACCCGGCGTGATCGTCGCGCTGTCTCTCGTCTTCCTCGGGATCAACTATCTGACCAGCCTCTATGAGACGCCGTACCTGGTGGTCGCGGCGTACGTGATCCTGTTCTTCCCGCTCGGTCTGGTCTGTGTGCGGGCGACGGTGGCCCAGCTGCCGCCGCAGCTGATCGAGGTCGCGCACTCGCTGGGCCGGGGCAACCTGTACGTTTTCGCACGGGTCACCCTGCCCCTGATCGGGCCCGGTCTGGTCGCGGGGTTCTGCATGGTGTTCGTCACCGCCACCACCGAGCTGACCACGACCCTGTTGCTGGCCCCGCTGGGGGTCAAGACGCTGGCGACGCAGTTCTGGGCGTTCCAGACCGAGAGTGCGTACGGTGCCGCGGCGCCGTACGCACTGGTGATAGTCGCGGTCGCCGTCGTCCCCGGGGCACTGCTGGGGTTGTGGTTCGACCGCGGTCCGCGGGTGCACGGAGCGCGGGTGGCCGTCGAGCCCGCGGCGTTGCGCCTGCCCCACGACGTGGCGGTACCCGAGCGGTCGGTGGAGGAAGAGGAGGTTTGATGCGATGAGCACGATCGTCGTCTGCGATGCCTACAAGTCCTACGGAACGTCGCGCGGTGGACCCGAAGGCGCGACATCGGTGCTGCGAGGCGTGGACCTCGAGGTGCCCGAGTCCACCATCACGGCCATCCTCGGCCGGTCCGGCAGCGGTAAGACCACGCTCCTTCGCGCAGTCGCCGGCTTCGAACGCCTCGACTCGGGGCGCATCGCCATCGGCCACACGGTGGTCGACGACGGCCGCACCGTCGTCGCTCCGCAGCGCCGCGGCATCGGGTACGTGCCGCAGGACGGCGCGCTCTTCCCGCACCTGCGGGTGCGGGCCAACATCGCGTTCGGACTCCGGCGAGCGGGTGCCGGTCCAGACTCCGGCGGCCCGCCGCGCGGACGCCGGGAACGGGTGGATGAACTCGTCGAGATGCTCGGTCTCCAGGGGTTGGAGCGGCGTTTCCCTCATCAGCTCTCAGGCGGCCAGCGCCAGCGGGTCGCGCTCGCGCGCGCCCTCGCTCCGCGCCCCTCCGTCGTACTGCTCGACGAGCCGTTCTCCTCGCTCGACGCGGCCCTGCGCGCGAGTCTTCGACTCGAAGTGGCCCGGGTCCTCCGTGCGTCGGGTGCGACGGCGGTCGTGGTCACCCACGACCGCGATGAGGCCTTGTCGATGGCGGACCAGGTCGCGGTGCTCAACGAGGGGCGCCTGGTGGCTGCGGGTGCGCCTCGGGCGCTCTATGAGAACCCGCCCGATCAGGCCACGGCTCGTTTCCTCGGCGCAGTCAATCTGCTGGCGGCGACGGTGACCGACGGGCGGATCGAGTGCGCCGTGCCGACTCCGCCGACCGCGTCGCAGGTCCCCGCCGACGGCGCATACACCTACCTGCTTCGGCCCGAGCAACTGTCCATCGCAGCCGATCGATCGGACACCGGCGTGGCAGCGATCGTGTCCTCGGTGGTCTACGAGGGCGCCACGTCGCTGGTGGAGGCCCGGCTCGACGGCGACGCAGCGGCGGACCTGCGTGTCCTGACCCGCAGTGCCGCAGGGATCACCGCGGGCCAGCGGGTCTGGATCACTGCGCTCGAATGCGGCGTGCTCCTGCCTCGAACGTGAGCGGTCGATCCACGGCTCCTGGAAATCGCCGAAGGCGAGCTCAGTACTCCTTGACGCAGACGGTGAGCGGCGGATCGGAGTAGAAGTACGAGTTGGTCCAGGCGCCGCGGCACAGCTTGTCGTTCTTCTTGCCGGGCACCACCGACACCACCGTGACCGTGCCGGGTGCGGCGCACCGGGTGGCCGGCTGGATCCAGCCGCCCTTGCCCGGCGAGGTATAGCAGTAGTTGATGTTGAGGTTCGGCGTCAGGCAATACGATCGGCCGAGGGCTATCGAGGGCTGACCGGGCTTGCAGTCCTGGCCGATGGGCATCACCTGGACCACCCGATACGGCGAGCCCCCGTTGGTGCAGTTTCCGACCTTGGCGTCGCCGGCCACATCGTAGAGGCAGTCGTCCACTTTGAACTGCGCCTGCGCCGCGTCGGCCTGCGGAACGTTTCCGGTGCCTCCGCTCTGCCGGGAGGGCCAGCTGATCGCGACGAACAGGATCGTGATCACCAACGCCATCAGCGACGCGACCGCGACCAGGGTGACCAGGAGCGTACGGCCCGCGGACGAACTCTTCGCCGGGGCCGGGGAGCCGGTAGGCGATGCGACCGCACCGGGCGGGATCTGGGCCCGCGGCTTCTGCTGTTCGATCGCCCGCGAGTACGCCTCCTCGGAGTGGTACTGCGGTAGCGGCGCGGCCTCGGTGGGGACGGAATCGTCGCCGTTGCGTGGGTCGGCGGCGCTCTGCGCAGGCTCTGGGGCGCCGGTGACCCCGGTGTCATCGGGTTGCGTCATTCCGCGGTTCCTCCGTGGGCCCTTTTCTCTCGTTCGACCGAGTCTCTGGCCGGGCTGATCTCGCAAACGAGCGAGCCTCGCCGCTGAGCGTTCGTCTCGCCGTGACGGGCGCCGGTCACCCCTGACCGATCGCCTTCGCCTTGGCCTTCATGTCCTTCTTGTACGCGCGTACCTTAGCGAGTGACTCGGCGTCGACCACGTCCGCCACCGATCGGTACACCCCGGCACCACCGTATTCGCCCACCGCCGTGGCCCAGCCGCGTGGCTTGACACCCAGCTGCTTTCCGACCAATGCCGCGAAGATCTTGGCCTTCTGCGCACCGAAGCCGGGCAGGGCCTCGATGCGTCGCACGAGGTCGGCTCCGGTCGGCGCCTCGGTCCAGATCCGCGCGGCGTCACCGTCGTACTCGTCGACCACGATCCGGGCGAGGGACTGCAAGCGAGCGGCCATGGCGCGCCCGTACCGGTGGATCGCCGGAGGCGTGGTGCACAGCGTCTCGAAGGAGGTGGGATCCGCCTCAGCGATCTCGCGCGGGTCGATACTGCCGAACCGCGCGAGCACCTTGGCCGGGCCGGCGAATGCCCGTTCCATCGGGAACTGCTGATCGAGCAGCATCCCCGCCAGCAGCGCGAACGGGTGCTCGCTGAGCACCGCATCGGACGCGGGCTCCTGCGTGATGCACAGCGTAGGCGTCGTGGACATGCGGTGAGCTTACCCATCGAACCTGCGGGTTCGGGCGGTGGCGGCGCGTCCCGTCTGCAACGCCGGACGGACCGATACTCTGGCCGGAGGATCATCGAGGGACGAGGCGAGGAGCAGACGGTTGTCGAACATCGATTACGACGTCCAGGACCAGGTGGCGTACGTGCGCCTCAATCGTCCGGACAAGCACAACGGCCTGACTCTGGACATGCTCGACGACCTCGCGCATGCCGCAGACCGGGCCAAGCGCGACCGCAATCTGCGCGCGGTGCTGCTGACCGGCGAAGGCGCGTCGTTCAGCTCTGGTCTCGACTTCGCGTCGGCGGGCAAGGAGCAGCGGCGCCTGCTGATGAACTTCGTGCCCAAGCGGACGTCTGCCGCGAACAACTTCCAGGCCGCCGGGTGGGCCTGGCGCAGCGTCCCGGTCCCGGTGCTCGCGGTGGTCAACGGCCACTGTTACGGGGGCGGCCTGCAGATCGCCCTGGGTGCGGACTTCCGGTTCGCAGACACCGGTGCCGACTTCTCGATCCTCGAGGCGAAGTGGGGGTTGATCCCCGACATGTCGCTGTCCGCATCGATCGCGCAGCTGACCACGATCGACGTCGCGAAGCGGCTCACCATGACCGGCGAGATGTTCTCGGCCGAGCAGGCACTCGAGTGGGGCCTGGTGAGCGCCGTCTCCGACGACCCTCTGACGCAGGCGCTGGAGCTGATCGAGAAGATCAAGGAGCGCTCACCCGACGCCGTTGCCGCATCCAAGGCCTTGTTCGAGAACACCTGGTACAGCGGGTCGCGGCTGTCGTTCCCCGTGGAGCAGGCGCTGCAGCTCGGTCTGCTGCGCGGTGAGAACCACCAGATCGCGCGCACTGCAGCGCTGAAGAAGGAGAAGCCCGTCTTCGTCGATCGGCACTAGGGTCCAGCCGTCGGAATCACGGTCGATACGCGTCGATAGCGACGGATATCGCGACATCGGGCCGTTTCGACCGTGATTCGGGCGGGCACCAGCTCGCGGTCACGCGCGGCGCGGCTGCACCAAGGCGTGGTCGAAGGCGTAGACGATCGCGGCCGCCCGGTCGCGCACTCCGAGCTTGGCGAAGATGGAGCCGATGTGGCTCTTCACCGTCACGATGGAGATCACCAACTCGGCGGCGATCTCGTCGTTGGACAGCCCACGCCCCACCAGCGCCAGGACGTCCGTCTCGCGGGCGGTGAGATGGCAGTCCGGCAGGGGCGCCGCAACCGGGGCGGGCACGGCGCGGTAGGTCTGTAGCACCCGGCCGGTCACGGCAGGATCGAGCACCGCCTCGCCTGCGGCTACCAGCCGCACGGCGCGGATCAGCTCCTCGGCAGGCGAGTCCTTGAGGACGAACCCCGATGCGCCCGCGCGCAGGGCCTCCGAGAGCAGATCGTCGTCGCTGAACGTCGTGAGGACGAGCACGGGTGGCGGGGCGCCGAGGCGGGCGTCGTAGGGGCCGCGAGCGGGGGAAGCCGTGAGTCGACGGGTGGCCTCCATCCCGCTGACCCGCTTCATACGCAGGTCCATCACCACCACGTCGGGTCGGTGGCCGGCCACCGCGGCGGGTACCTCGTCGCCGTCGGCGCACTCGGCCACGATGTCGAAACCGTCCTTGCGGCGCAGAATCCGGCGCAGTCCGGATCGCACCAGGTCCTGATCGTCCACCAGGAGCACTCGGATCAGCTCCCCGGTCATGCGGTATCCGCCGTACTCGTCGCGGAGCCGAGGTTGGTCGGTGACGCGGCGCTCGAGGGGAACGCGGCGTCGACCCGCCAGACGCCGCCGGCCGGCCCTGCCCGCAACGTGCCGCCCACGCTCTCGACCCGGGCGCGCATACCCGCGAGGCCTGAGCCACCCGCGCGGCGGATCGCGCCCGGTGGGACGGCGTTGCGAACACAGATCGCGAGCGCGAGCCCGTCCTCGGGCCCGACGGTGACGTCCACGCGCGCGCCCGGAGCGTGTTTGACGGCGTTCGACAGGGACTCCTGGACCACCCGGAATGTCGCGAGTTCGGTTGCGCTGGTGAGCGCCTCATCAGGCTTGCGGAAGCGCATCGCGACCACCGAGCCGGCTCGGTGGAACGACGACACCAGGTCCGGCAGGTCGGCGAGCCCGGGTTGCGGACCTGCCGGAGACCGGTCCGCGCGGAGTAGTTCGATGGTGCGTCGCACGTCGGTCATGGCCGCACGGCCCTGCTGCTCGGCATCGCGGAGTGCGTCGACGGCCTCGGCTCGGTCGTCGCCGGACTCCAGGGCCCTGCGCGCCGCGGTCACGTTGAGGAGCACGATGGACAGGGAGTGGGCTACCACGTCGTGCACCTCGCTGGCGATCTGTGCGCGGTCGAGGGCGGCCTGCGCCGCTCGCGCCGCACGTTCGGACCGCAGTAGTAGCAGCTGGTATTGGAGTAGGTAGCCGACTGCGGCGCCGAAGCACACCAGGACGCCGAACAGCCACGCCTGCGGCACGTGGCCCGTGACTCCGCCGACCACGACCATCGCCGCGATCGCGATGAGGTGCGCGACGGTGCGCCGCGGTGGGCTGACCGCCGCCGCGTCCGTCGCGCCCAGAACGAGGATCAGCGGCACCACGTCGACGTGGGTGGGGACCAGCCAGAACAGCGCGACCGCGGCGATCAGGTCGACGGTGTGCAGCGTGACCGACATCGTGGCCTTGCGGATCAGGCACGCCACTGTCGGCGATGTCGCGAGCACGCACGCGAGCACCAGCCACAGCCACTGCAACCCGTGCGGGCCCCCAACTACTCGTGGCACCGTCGCGGCGACCACCAATGCGAGCATGCCCGCGTCGGTGACGAGCATGTAGCTCGGCGGGTACTCGTATCCGAGGAGCGCGAACGCTCGGCGGTACCGCGCTTCCAACCAGCGCATCCTGAAGAGTCTATCCGCGCGTACGCCCTGTCGCCTCCGCCCACGGGAGGATTCGCCTTCATCCCGCGGGCGGGGCCGAAAGTTCCGTCTCTGGGCCGCTGACCTGGGCGATCGGCGTCCGTAGCGTCGTCTGCATCGCCTCGGGACCCGGGGCCGAACCCTAAGGAGCACGACATGTGGTGGATCGCGATCGCGGCCCTTCCGGTGGCGCTGATGTGGCTGGTACACGACCAGGATCCGGTGGACTTCCGCGGCCGGGAGGTGCGCCGAGCGGTCGCCGAACGCGCTGCGGCACAGGTCGCGGCCACCAGGCGAATGACGCGTGCCCGGCGGCGCCTGGCGTGGGCGGCGCACGTGCAGGCGGCGGCAGGGGCTCTGACCGGCAGTCGAACCGCGGCCTGGCACGGCCGCCGCGTCGCCCACGGGCTCGCCGCAGCACGGTGAGAAAAGGCACACTGAGGGATACAGGACCGTGACAAACATAGCTTCGAACCGAGGAGACGAGATGACATCGCTGACCACGCGCCCGGCCGCGCAGGTCGCGAAGGCACGTGCGGGTGTGGGGGGCGCGCTCGGCCGACGACTCGGACTGCCCGAGGCGCAGTGGCACCTCTGGCCCGCCGACGCTGCGAGCGGGTTGACGGGTGGGTCCGACGAGGCCGGTCCCGTCACCGACGCCGAGGCAGCGGCTATGGCTGCCGCGCCGATGCCACCCGGCCGACCGATAGGTACGTCGCTGCGCTACGTACTCCGCGAAGGCGACCTGATGTTCGGATACAGCCGGCGGTACGGCGACGTGTTCCGCTCGGACCTCGCGGGCGGTCCCGGCCGGGTGGTGATCGTATCGAACCCGGCCCACATCAAATCGCTGATGACGGCGTCGCCGTCGGTGGTGCCTTCGGCCACGCGCTTCTCGCCGCTGCGGCCGATCATCGGGCCCGACTCGGTACTCACATCGATCGGTGCCCGGCACAAGCAACAGCGGGGTCTGCTGCTGCCGCAGTTCCACGGCCGTGCTGTGGCCTCCTACCAGGAGCGCATCGTGTCTGCGACCGCGGCCGGGATCGACGCGTGGCAGCCTGGGACGCCGGTACGGCTCGCCGACATCGGACAGCAGATCACCTTGGACGTGATCATGTCTGCGGTGTTCGGCATCGAGGTGGCGAGCGTAGCGACGGGGACGAGCGGCAGCGCGCGGGACGCGACGCCCGCCGAGCGCGCGGTGCGCACGTCGATGGTGCGACTCCTGCACCTGTCCACCCTCCCCATCGCCACCGTCGCGCAGCTTCTGAATGCGCGCAGCTCCGAGCCGCGGGGTTTGTTGCGGATGGTGTTGCGGCCACTGGACGCGGCGATCTACGCGGTGATCGCAGAGCGCCGGCGCGACGGTATCGACCGGCCCGATGGGGGCGGCCGCACCGACATCCTCGCCGTCCTGATGGCGGCGCGCGGCGACGACGGGAACCCGCTGGGGGACAGCGAGATTCGTGACGAGCTGCTGACTCTCGTCCTCGCTGGACACGAGACGACGTACAACTCGGTGGCCTGGACGTTCGAGCGGCTCACCCGGCATCCCGAGGTGTACGCGCGGGCGGTCGAGGCGGCGAACGACGGCGACCGCGCCTACCTCGGCGCGGTGATCAACGAATCCATGCGCACTCGGCCGGTGGTGCCAGTGGTGGCGCGGGAGCTGTTGCAGCCGTGGCGGTTCGGCGAGTACGGCATCGACCGGGGAATCGTGGCGCTGGTGAGCATCCTGATGCTGCACCACCGCGACGACCTGTACCCGCGGCCGTTCGCCTTCGACCCCGACCGGTTTATCGGCGTCAAGCCCTCGCCGCACCAGCTCATGCCGTTCGGCGGCGGCAACCGCCGGTGCCTCGGCGCCGGTCTGGCGATGGCCGAGCTCGAGGTGGTGGTCACCGAGATCCTCCGCCGGGTGGACCTCGAGACCACCGACCGGCCCGCCGAGCGGCCGCGGCACCGCAACGTCACGATGATCCCTACCGACGGTGGCCTGGTGACCGCGGTAGCGCGCCGCTGAGCAGCCGGGCGCGCGACGCCCGAATCGTCAGGCCCGAGTGCCCCGTTCGTCGCCGAGCCGAACGGGCGCGATCGAGTCGAACACGTCGCCGGGACCGGGGTTCTCCGGCGCGGTGGAGCCGCCCAGGTGGTGCACGACGCCCCACACGGCGTTGAGCGCGGTCTGGATCGCGCCCTCCGCCCAGCCCGCAGTCCACGAGATGTCGTCTCCCGCAAGGAAGAATCCGCGGTGGCGCGGGTCGAATCCATCCTGCATGAAGTGTGTGTACAGCCGTTCCTGGTACCGGTAGTGGCCGGGCAGGTTGGCCTTGAACGCTCCCATGAAGTGGCGCTCCGTCTCCCACGACACCGTCTTCGGAGCGGCGATGATGTGGCTGCGGATGTCGACGCCCGGGTAGATCTGGCCGAGCGACTTGAGCATCAGTTCCATCCGCGTGTTCGCGTCGAGCGGCAGCAGCTTGAGCGAGTCGTCGGACCACGTGTACGACAGGCAGATAACGCCGGGCCGGCCCGGCCCCTGGTCCAACAGGTAGGTGCCGCGGCTCATCCGGTCGGTGAGTGTCATCGACATCGTGTCTCGGCCGGTGACCGGGTCGACGTCTTTCCAGAACGGGCGGTCCACCAGGACGAAGACTTTGGAGCTGCCCATGTAGTGGGTCCGCTCGACGGCCGTCCAATGGTCGATCGGCAGCAGATCGTCGTCGCAGGCGATGGTGTTGAGCAACATCCATGCCTGCGCGGTCATGATCGCGGTGTCGAAGGTGCGGATCTCGCCGGAGGCGTCGGTGATGGTGTACCGGTGGCCGGTCGAGCCGGGCCGCTGGGTGCGCCGGATCTCGGTGACCGCCGGC
>CAJCHX010000150.1 GCA_903970215.1 Acidobacteriaceae bacterium | reverse complement strand
GCCCTGGCCCAGTTGCGCGCGTTCTTCTCCGACTCCTTCCCCGCCGATCACCCGTACGCCGCTATCACCGCGACGCCCGGGATCGGCGCGCATCCTGAGGTGTGGCTGCTCGGATCATCAACCTTCAGCGCGCGTCTGGCCGCCCTCCTGGGCCTGCCGTTCGCGTTCGCACGGCACTTCGCGCCGCAGCAGACCATGCCGGCACTCGCGGCCTACCGCGAGGGATTCCGTCCGGGGGGACATGACGAACCCAGCGACGCGGCGGATGCCGACGGGGCGCTCACCCGACCGCACGCGATGATCACCGTGACCGTCGTCGCGGCGGACACCGACGTGGAGGCCGAGCGGATCGCCGCTCCTGCGCTGCTGTCGATGGCGCGGCTGCGGACGGGCTCACCCGGTCGACTCCCCACGTTCGAGGAGGCCGCAGCGCATCCGCTGACCGAACTACAACGGTCGGCCGTCGCCCCGTCGTCGTCCGCGTGGATCGTGGGCTCGCGCGACACGGTCCGCGACCGGCTCGCCGAATTGATCGCCACGACCGAGCCGGATGAGCTGATGGTGTCCGGCATGATCCCGGGACTGGACCAGCGCGTTCACAGCCTGGAGCTGATAGCCGACGCGGTGCGGTCGTTGCCAGTGGCGTAGGCACCTGCGTCAGCTGACAGCAGGGAGCTCGGGGCGCGATCTCCACCCGGATCTCCACCCGCGGGCCGATCCGCACAACGCCGAAGATCGCCAGACTCTAAGACATGAACTCGATCTCCTCCGTCGCCCTCGCCCTCGCCGTGGTCTGCCTCATCCTGTACCGGCAGATGCAGCCCCGCCCGCTTCGTGAGAACCCCTTCAAGCTGCCGCTCATCCTGACCGTGATCGGCGCGAGCGACGCCTATTCGTTCGTCCACAGCGGCGGACACATCGGCGTCGGCGAGGTGATCGCCGCCGGGGCCGGACTGGCCATCGGTATCGGCCTGGCGTATCCGCGCGCGATGACGACCCGGGTGTTTCCAGGCGCGGACGGACGGTACGTGCGCCAGGGCACCGCTGCCACCGTCGCCCTATGGGTGGTGGCGATAGGTCTGCACGTCCTGATCGATGTGGTCGTGCCACGCCTGTTCGGCGAGCACAGCAGCGCGTTCGCCGGTAGCACAACGGTGCTGTACCTCGGGCTCGTCCTCGGTGCCCAGGCCTGGTTCATGCAGCGCCGGGTGGCGATACACGCTGCCGGGAGCGGCGCGGCCCCCGCCGGCGTCTCGGTCCGCTGAACTCGCTCAGGTCAGATAGCGATACGCCGGCGACCCGGGCTCGAGCCGCTCGCAATGCAGCCGGGAACGATCCATACGATCGAGCAGCGCGCCGAGGTCCTCGGCGCGCCCCAGCTCGATCCCGACCAGGGCCTCCCCTGTCTCGCGGTTGTTCCGCTTGACGTACTCGAACAGGGTCACATCGTCGTCCGGCCCCAGCACCTCGTCGAGGAAGCGCCGCAGAGCGCCCGGCTCCTGTGGGAAGTCCACCAGGAAGTAATGCTTGAGGCCCTTGTGAACCAGCGATCGCTCGATCACTTCGTTGTATCGCGACACGTCGTTGTTCCCGCCCGACAGCAGGCACACGACCGTTGCGCCCGGGGCGAACGTCAGCCGGCCGAGCGCGGCGATCGACAGGGCGCCAGCAGGTTCCGCGATCACGCCCTCGTTCTGGTACAGGTCGAGCATCGCGGTGCACACCGCGCCCTCGTCCACCTCCATCACCGCGGTCACACCGGGATCGACCCGCGTGCTGGGCGGGCCCGACCACACCTGTGCGCCGGCGCCCGCCGCGACCTCGTATCCGAGCCGACCGATCCGCTTCACGGCCGCACCGTCGACGAACGGGTCGATGGTCGCGAGGTCCACCGGTCCGCCGGCGACGAGCGCCCGCGCCAGCGACGGCGCTCCGGCGGGTTCGACGCCCACGATCGCCGCCGACGGTGACTGCGCGCGGAGGTACGTGTGCACTCCTGCGAAGCACCCGGCGCCGCCCACCGGCAGCACCGTGACATCGGGCACGTCGCCCAACTGCTCGATGATCTCGATGGCGATGGTGCCCTGACCCGCGGTGGTCCGCAGGTCGTCGAACGCGTGGACCCACGTGGCGCCGGTGCGCGCGACGTCCGCCTGCGCGGCGGCAGCGGCGGCATCGTACGTGGAGCCCGTGGCGATCAACTCGACGTATTCGCCGCCGTGCGCGCGGATGCGGTCCCGCTTCTGCCTCGGCGTGGTGGTCGGTACGTAGATCCGGCCGTATACACCCATCGCGCGACACGCGAACGCCACGCCCTGGGCGTGGTTGCCGGCTGAAGCGGCGACCACGCCGGCCGCCTTCTCCTCGGCACTGAGTTGCGCCATCAGGTTGTAGGCGCCACGGATCTTGTACGAGCGGACCACCTGCAGGTCTTCACGCTTGAGATACACATTCGCGCCGCTCAGCGCCGACAGCCGATCCGAGTACCGCAGCGGGGTCGTGATGACGACGTCGGCCAACCGGTCGCGGGCAGCCAAAATGTCCGCAATCGCCACCGGAGAAACGGCCGGGGCTGCGGACTTCGGATGCGTTGCGTCGGTGGTCATCGTTCCATCGTTCCACCCGGGCGCGATGCCGAGCCCGGCGAGGTGCGCCTCGTGATCACCTGCAGTCGGCGATCGTCGGGAAGGCCCTGTCGTCCGGTGCCGGGCGCCCGTGGTACCAGCCCTGCGAGTACGTGCAGCCCAGCGCCCGTACCCGGGCGTCCAGCGCGGCGTCCTCGACACCCTCCGCCACGGTCGCCACACCCAGCTGCTCGGCCATCGCCACCATGCCCCGGACGACCACCCGTCGCTTGCCGGCGTCGGGGTCGCCGTCGCGATCGGAGCATAAAGCTGCGATGAAGGACTTATCGATCTTGACGACGCTGATCGGGAACGTACTCAGATGCGACAGCGCCGAGTATCCGACCCCGAAATCGTCGAGGCAGATCCGGATGCCTTGCGCCGCGAGGTCGGAGAGCACGCGCGCGGCGTTGTCCGTGTCGGAGATCAACGCGGTCTCGGTGAGCTCGATCCACAGCGCCGCAGCGGGTACCCGGTGCCGATCGAGCGTCGCCGCAACGCGCGCCGACAGCAGTGGATCGCGCAGCTGACGGGCGCTGACGTTGACGGCGATCGGGGTCTGGCACTCGGGGAGCGCGCACCATCGGCCTGCGGCGGTCGCCATCGCCGTGTCGAGCAACCAGTCACCGATATCGAGGATGATGCCGGACGCCTCAGCCACCTCCATGAAGTCGTCGGGCTGTACCAACCGGTCGCCATCGCGCAGGCGCACCAGCGCCTCGTACGCTGCGACGTGCCCGGTCTCGTTTGCGACGATGGGCTGGTAGTGCAGTTCGAACGCCCCGGCCGCCAGCGCGTCGCGGAGACCGGCCGTGACCCGGAGCCTCCGGATAGCGGCCGCACGGAGGCGATGATCGAACACCACGATGCCCCGACCGTCCTCTGCCGCGTGCGCCACCGCGGAGTCCGCCTCCCGGATCAGTTCCACGGGCGACGTCGAGGCGTCCGGATTCACCGCGATGCCGATCGTGGCCGTCAGCGCTATTCGCGCGCCGGTGAGATGGAACGGCTCCGCGACCGCCGTCCGGATATCGGCGGCCAAGCCGACGGCGACCTCGGCCGAGGATGCGCTCAACACAGCGAAGTCGGCGGCGGCGACCCGGAAGACCCTCCCCCGACCAACGACCGCGGTCACGATCCGATCGGCTACCTGCACGACGGCCTCGTCCCCCGCGGCGTGCCCATAGCTGTCCCCGACCGTCGTGAGCCCGGCTACCGCGACGTGCAACAACGCCAGGTCTCCCGGTGTCCGGGGGATCTCGTCGAGCAGCAGAGCCTGGTTCGGCAACCCGGTGAGCGGGTCATGGCTCGACCGATATCGTGCGTCCGTGGCCTCGTCCTCGAGGTCCCGCAGCGCGCCGTCGCTCCGGGCCAGGATCAGACCCACCAACAGCACCACTACGACCAGTCGAACGAACTGCTCGACGTCGACCCGGCTCTCGCTGAACCCGGGTGCCACCACTACAGCGAGCGCCATCGTCGCGATCTCGATGAGCCGGAATGCGCCCCGCTTGACCACGATCGCCTCACCCGCGGGTGGGCGTGCGAAGTCGGGGTGCAAGATGGCCGAACCGACCAGAACCAGCGCGAGGGCGGTGCAGGGGCGGAACAGGATGTGCGGCGACTGGTGGTGGTACGCACTGACCACGACGAGGACGGACGCGACGACGTTCAGCCCGAACGCGTACCGGACCAGCGCGAACGCGCGGTTACGTCGGGCCGTGACATGCGTGGCCTGGGTGAGCACCATGAGCAGTGCGACGTCGACGAACGCCCGCACCGAGGCCCAGACCACGGGCGAGTCGAGCTTCGGATACCACACGCCGAAGAGTTCGACGGCGACCGTCCAGCCCGCGAGCACGCCGGCAGCGACGGGCAGGCCCATCAACCATGCCGATCGGTGTGCCAGCTTCCTGGCGAGGAGCCAGCGCATGATGGCGTAGACCTGCAGCAGCTGCCCGACCATGATCGTCGCGTGCACGGGTGTCGGGAAGTACGGCTGCGACGGACTCACCCAGAGGTATCCGCACAACTGGGCGCCCGCAGACAGCGCGAGCCCCGCCGCCAGGAGGATCGCACAGACCCGCCGACCGGGGGTGAACCCCACCAGTAACACGATCACGGCGCTCGCAAAGCCCGCGATCGGCAGGATTGTGGACGCCAGACCACTGCTCCGGAGGATCTCAGCGGCAGTCAGGGCGATCGCGAACGGAACTGCGTACAGCCACCACAGGTTCCGTGCCAGACCCGCACCGCCGCCCTGCATCCGGACTCCAGACCTCGTCGACACCGTCGAAAATCGAGGCTACCCGAACGTCGACCGACAGCATGTTCACAACAACAACTAGATGGGGACGGCACGTCGCCCATTCACCCGGCGCAGGCCATGCCGTAGACCGTCACCGCCGCCAGGCACATCGGCGGGCCGTGCGGGCACCGTCGGCGCCGGATCGCCGCTGCCCACAGCACCGTCAGTACCTGGGCGAGCACCACCGCGACCGCTACTCCGGGCGCCGCCGCGACCCAGCCGACCAGTGCACCCAGCGGGACCGCGAGCTTGACGTCGCCGGCTCCCATCCCGCCGACCAGGAACGCGGTGAGATTCACCGCCGTCCAACAGGCCGCGCCGATCAGCGCACCGGGCGCCCCCTGAGCGGCTGCAACCACACCGATGAGCAGTGCCGAGACCGCCGCGGGCAGGGTCAGCGCGTCCGGCAGACGGAGGGTGCGAGCGTCGACGACGCTCACCGCGAGCAGGATCGGCGTGACGGCGGTCAGGACGAGCAGGTGCATGACCCCACAGTCGACCGGCTTCCAGGCCGCCGCAACGTCTTTCAGCCTGACCTGTGCATTCCCGAAAGTTGTGGACAACCGGTTGCGGCGATCGCTCGGCCGGTGTATCGGCGTCGCCGACGACCTCGGGTCAGTCGAACGTGCCGTACCGCCCGGCTCCGTCGGCGAACCGTTCGGCTCCCGCCACGGTATCGGCGGC
>CAJCHX010000149.1 GCA_903970215.1 Acidobacteriaceae bacterium | reverse complement strand
CCGAGCCTGGGAAACCGGCCTCAACGATGTGGCGGCGACAGGCCGCCAGCGCGCGCCGGACATCATCCTGACCGCACCGCGGGGCGTGGGTAAGACCGCGACCGTCCTGGAGTTTCAGGACATCAGCCAGCGTCAGGGCTTCGAGGTCGTCCGACTGCAGGCCGCCAGCGGCAACGCCGGACTGGTCGACAGCCTGCTGCGCCGCGCGCGAGCGCGCGCCGAGGACGGATCCGGCCCGTGGCAGCGCGCCAAGCGCGCGTTTGACCGCGTCTCGAGCGTGACCTTGCCCGTCGTCGGCGGCAGCGTGACCTTGGACCAGCGGCGCGACACTCCGCCGGCACGAGTCAGCCCCGAGGACCTCGCGGACGCGCTCGCGACCCTCGCCCGAGAAGTCCGCAAGGACCACCGCGCCGGTGGCGTACTGATCACCGTCGACGAGATCCAGGCCGCCGACCACGCCGACCTCACCCTCCTCGCCGCGGCGCTGCAGGGACTCAACACCGAGTACCCCGACGCCGCGGTCATGTTCGCCGCCAGTGGCCTGCCGCAGACCTTTCAGGAGCTGATCAACGCCGGGGTCACCCACCCCGACCGCCTGTTCCGCTTCCGGCCGGTGCCGCTGGTCCTGGAGCCCGACGACGCGCGCTACGCGATCGTCGAACCCGCCCGACGTCAAGGCGCCTCCTGGGAGCCCGAGGCCGCGGACATGATCATCCAAACCAGCCGCGGGTACCCAGCGCACCTACAGGTATTCGCCGATGAGACCTGGATGGCCGCGCAGGGACCGACGATCACCGTCGCCGACGCCCAGGCGGGAATCATGGCCGGTGCGGCCACGCTCGAGCGCGAGAGCCTCGGACCGCGGTTTGACGCACTGACCGACCGCGAGCGCGAATTTCTCACCGCGCTCTCCGTCACGGGCGGCCAGACCACCACGGCCGCGCTCGCGGTCACGCTCGGCCGGGCGCAGCAGTCGCTGTCTCAGGTCCGTGAGGCACTGATCATCAAAGGCGACGTGTACGTGCCCCGCCGCGGCGAGCTGGCGCTCGCCGTCCCCGTCTTCGCGCCCTACCTCGTGGCCAACTACGAGGCCGGACGACAGCGCACGTCGCGAGAAGGGCTCCTCCCCCTCGAGGAGATGCAGTCCAACTGGGAGGCCGTGATCGACACGGCCAACCGACGGGGCGGCCGCGGGCCGCTCCAGCCCGGCGGCGCCCCGCCCCGCGGCACCCGAGCGCAGCTGCGCAACCCCGCACAGCCGGGCCGCCTGCCCGCGCCCCTACCGTCACCGTTTGAGATCGCTCCACCCCCGCCGGAGATTGACCTCTAAGCCCGTTCTCAGCTCGTAGGGGCGCAGTGGACCAAACAGCGCACGGCCCTGCCGGACCGTGGCCGCGGCAACGTAATCCTGACCTTCGCTCACGCTCCACCGAGGCATCAACTGCCTGGTGGATAAGCAGCCCAAAGAGCACTTTATCCACCGATCAGTGGACAAGACGGTAGAATTGTTTGTTCATGCTTCCGATCACCCACGTCGTGTGGCGCCACCTGCTCGCTGAGACGCGCGAAGAGCGTCGCACATGGCCGTCGCTGCGCGCGATCGCCGAGGACCTCGACCTCGGGGTGTCCACGGTCCACAAGGCGCTCGCGCGTCCCAGCGAGATCGGTGCGGTCCACATCTCGCGGCTGGGAGGCGTCGAGGTCTGGGATCCGTTGCGCCTGCTGACGCTGTTCACCGCCCACCGCCAGCTGCAGCGCGACGTGATCGCTCGGCGTCACGTAGTCGCCGCACCACCGGAATGGGCGGAGCGCGCGGCACGTGACGCGGGGTTGACCGTCGGCGGTTTTGGCGCGATCGTCTCGCACCTGGGCAGCAACCCAATCGCGAGCTACGCCACGGTGATCCTCTACGGCGACGCACGATTCGGCCGCGAGCTCGTCCCGGCACAGGAGGCCCAACCGTCGCTGGAGCTGGTGATCTGCACCCCCGACCGCTGGCTTGAGCGCTACGGCGACACGACACCGTTCGCGCAGGCCTACGCCGACGTCTTCTGCCTGCCGACCTGGCAGGCGTCGCGGTTCATCGAGGAACTCGACCCCTGGACGGTGGCCAGCCGCGATGAGCGAAACCTCGTCGCTTGACGACCGCGCCCAGGAGGTCCTCGAGTTGCTTCCCGCCGCCGCACCGGGGAGCATCGTCATCGGCGGCTGGGCAAGCTGGCTGCGCACCCGGGCACAGCGAAGCCACGACGTCGACCTGATCGTCGACCACGAGCAGTTGGCCGCGATCGGCCAGCACGCACGGGTCGAGCGCTCAAGCGCTCGGCACGCCGGCGCGCAGAAATGGGTCGGCGACTGAAACGGCGTGCACCTCGACCTCTACGTGCCCTTTCAGTCACGGCTCGGAACCCGGCTGGAGCTCCGCGTCGAAAGGCTCGCCGAACACACCGAGCAGATCGAAGGACAGACCGTGCTGATCGCCGGACAGACCGCCGCCAAGACAAACCCCCGCGAGGAGCGTCCGGCCATCACCACCCCGGCGGCAACCCGTGCAACGGGCG
>CAJCHX010000148.1 GCA_903970215.1 Acidobacteriaceae bacterium | reverse complement strand
GCACCACGTTCACCGTCCCCGCCGGTGTCGCCGCCGGGGCGGCCATGCGAGAGCTGGACCTGCCCAACAAGGGCCCCGAGGCGATCGTGGTGGTCAAGACGACCGACGGCACGCTCAAAGACCTCAGCTGGATTCCCGACGAGGACACCGAGGTCAGCGCCGTCGCCTCGAACACCGAGGACGGTCGCAGTGTGATCCGGCACTCGGCGGCACACGTCCTGGCTCAGGCGGTTCAGGACGGCTTCCCGGGAACCAAGCTCGGCATCGGCCCGCCGATCAAAGACGGGTTCTACTACGACTTCGACGTCGCCGAGCCGTTCACGCCCGACGACCTCAAGGGCCTCGAGAAGAAGATGAAGCAGATCATCAAGTCGGGGCAGCGATTCTCCCGCCGGGTCTATGCGTCGAAGGACGAGGCCCGTGCGGAGTTGGCCGGTGAGCCGTACAAGCTCGAGCTGATCGACGACAAGGGCGCCGCCGACGACAGCGAGGTCATGGAGGTCGGCGGCGCGGAGCTGACCGCCTACGACAACCTGAACCCGCGCACCGGCGATCGGATCTGGGGCGATCTGTGCCGCGGCCCGCACGTGCCGACCACCAAGTACATCCCTGCCGTCAAACTGACCCGCAGCTCAGCCGCGTATTGGCGAGGCGACCAGGCGAACGCCGACCTGCAGCGGGTGTACGGGACGGCCTGGGAGTCGCAAGAGGCGCTCGACGAGCACCTCGAACTGCTCGCCGAGGCGGAGAAGCGCGATCACCGCAAGTTGGGCGCCGAGCTGGATCTGTTCAGCTTCCCCGACGAACTGGGCTCGGGCCTGCCTGTGTTCCATCCCAAGGGGGGCATCATCAAGCGCGAGATGGAGGACTACGTCCGCGCGAAGCACATCGAGCACGGCTTCCAGTACGTCGGCACCCCGCACATCTCCAAAGAACACCTGTTCCACCTGTCGGGGCACCTGCCGTACTACGCGGACACGATGTTCCCCCCGTTGCACGTGGACGAGGAGCGCAACGCCGCAGGGGAGATCACCAAGCCGGGGCAGGATTACTACCTCAAGGCCATGAACTGCCCCATGCACAATCTGATCTTCCGATCGCGCGGGCGCTCATACCGGGAGTTACCGCTCCGGTTGTTCGAGTTCGGCCACGTCTATCGGTACGAGCGGTCGGGTGTGGTCCACGGGCTCACCCGGGTCCGGGGCTTCGCGCAGGACGATTCGCACAGCTACGTGACTCCCGAACAGGCCAAGGACGAGATCAGGCACCTGCTGGACTTCATCCTCGGCCTGCTCCGCGACTTCGGGCTCGATGAGTTCTACCTCGAGCTCTCGACCCGTGGGGACTCGGACAAGTTCATCGGCAGCGATGAGCAGTGGGAGGCGGCGACGAAGATCCTCGAGGAGGTGTGCATCGAGTCGGGCTTGGATCTGGTGCCGGATCCGGGCGGGGCCGCGTTCTACGGCCCCAAGGTCTCCGTGCAGGCCAAGGACGCGATCGGTCGCACCTGGCAGATGTCGACGATCCAGTACGACTTCAATCAGCCGAAGGGTTTCGACCTCGAGTACACCGCGGCCGACGGCACCAAGCAGCAGCCGGTGATGATCCACTCCGCGAAGTTCGGCTCCATCGAGCGGTTCTTCGGTGTTCTCACTGAGCACTATGCCGGTGCGTTTCCGGCGTGGCTCGCCCCGGTGCAGGTGGTGGGGATCCCCGTCGCCGATCAGTTCGGCGACCACCTCGAGACGGTGGTCGCCGAACTGCGGAAGCGGGGGATCCGCGCCGAGGTCGACCACAGTGACGACCGCATGCAGAAGAAGATTCGCAATCACACCACGCAGAAGGTGCCCTTCATGTTGTTGGCCGGCGAACGGGATCAGGCCGCAGGCGCGGTGAGTTTCCGGTTCCGCGACGGCACCCAGGTCAACGAGGTTCCGATCGCCGAGGCTTCGGACCGGATCATTGCGTGGATAGACTCTCGGCGAAACGCCTCGCCCACCGCTGAGCTGTTCGCGGGCAGCTGATCTGACGTCAGGAGCAACGATGGCCGAGCAGGACGGCGACGTCTTCAGCGACCGCGGGGTCGGCGCCGAGGACACCGTGGAGCGGCTGTGGGCCCCGTATCGGATGGCGTATATCGCCGAGACGCCGCCCGTGCCGGAGGGCAGCACAGCGTTCCTCGAGATACCGAAGCTGGCAGACGAGGACGGGCTGATCGTCGCGCGGGGTGAGACGGCGTACGTGGTGCTCAACCTGTTCCCCTACAACCCCGGACACACCATGGTGGTGCCGTACCGTCAGGTCGCGAACCTCGAGGATCTGACGGAAGCCGAGGCGGCGGAGATGATGCGCCTGACCCAGAAGGTGATCCGGGTGATCAAATCGATCTCGAATCCCGATGGTTTCAACGTGGGGCTCAATCTGGGCAGGTCCGCAGGCGGATCGATTGCGGAGCACATCCACCAGCACATCGTGCCGCGGTGGGCGGGCGACGCGAGTTTCATGACCGTGTTCAGCAGTACCAAGGTGATGCCGCAGCTGCTGAGCCGCACTCGTGCTCTCATGGCGCGGGCGTGGAAGGACCTGGACTAGTGGCAGCGACCGGTGAGGTGCGAATGGTGAGGGACGAGCGATGCTGAGCATCCGAGGTCGTGCGTCGGTCTCCAAGGTGACTTTGCCCATGGGCCGGGCGCTGATCAAGACCGGCCTCACGCCGGATGCGGTCACGCTGTTCGGCACCGTCTGCTCGGTGGCGGCTGCGGTCGTGCTCTTCCCCAGCGACCACCTGTTCTGGGGGACCATGGTCATCTGGTTCTTCGTGATGTTCGACATGGTGGACGGCGCGATGGCCCGCGCGCGCGGCGGCGGGACGAGATTCGGGGCCTGGCTGGACGCCACCTGCGATCGAATCGCCGACGGTGCGATCTTCGCCGGTCTGGCCTGGTGGTCCGTGTTCCACGACCACGACCGCTGGTCGTTGCTGGTCGCGACGCTGATCTGCCTGGTCACTTCTCAGGTCATCTCGTATGCCAAGGCGCGGGCCGAGGCCTCGGGGCTGAACGGCGACGGCGGCTGGATCGAGCGCCCCGATCGGCTGATCATCGTCCTGGTCGGTGCGGGGGTGACCGGCTTGGGTGTGTGGTGGGCGGTCCTCGTCGCGATGTGGGTGCTGGCGATCCTCAGCGTGGTGACGGTGGTACAGCGGGCTATGAGCGTGTACCACTCGCCGGGCGCGACGGAGCTGTTGCCGCTGAAGGGCGCACGACCCGACGACACCGGACCCGACTCGGGTGGTACAGAGCATCCGAGCGAGGTCGACCGGTGATCGGCCTTCCGCGGCTGCACCTGCCCGCCGGGCTCGACCTGGGCGCTCGCGCGGCCGACCTGGGGTACGGCGCCGGGTGGGCGCTGGCCCGGCGGATCCCGGAAACGGTCGCGTCGAAGGGCGCGGACCTCATCGGCGGATATGTCGGTACACGCGATGGCGGACCTCAGCAACTGCGGAAGAATCTCGCCCGTGTCCAGGGTGTGCCACCCGAAGCCGTGCCCGACGCTCTGATGGTGGCATCGGTCCGTTCGTACGCGCGGTATTGGAAGGAGGCGTTCCGCCTCCCGGCAATGGACCTCGATCGGGTGGGTGCGGAGCTGGAGCGGTTCATGTCGGTGGACTCGCTGCACGCCGCCATGGAGGCGGGGACCGGCGCCATCCTGGCTCTGCCGCACAGCGGGAATTGGGACATGGCAGGGGTGTGGCTCGCCCACCGGTACGGCCGGTTCGCCACCGTCGCCGAGCGCCTCGAGCCCGAGTCCCTGTACCAGCGGTTCGTGGACTACCGCGAGACTCTGGGCTTCGAGATCTTCCCTACGTCCGGGGGCGAGCAGCCGCCGATGGAGGCGCTCGCGGACCGTCTCACCGCCGGCCGGCCGATCTGCCTCCTCGGCGATCGCGATCTGACCCGCCATGGAGTGCCCGTCACCTTCTTCGGCGCACGCACGCGCATGCCGGCCGGACCGGCGAAGCTCGCCATCGACACCGGCGCACCGTTGCTGCCGGTGCACTGCTGGTTCACCGACGAAGGCTGGGGATTCAAGACCGAGGACCCGGTCGACGTGTCCGACGGCGTCGCCGCCGCGACCCAGCGCCTGGCTGACGCGTTCGCGCGCAACATCGCCGAGCACCCGCAGGACTGGCACATGCTGCAGCCGCTGTGGGAGGCCGACTGGTCGCAGGAGCGCCGGGACCGGGTCCTCGGCGAGCGCAGCGACGGGGGATTGGTGCCCGGCGAGCGCAGCGACGGGGGATCGGTGCCCGGCGAGCGCAGCGACGGGGGATCGGTGCCCGGCGAGCGAAGTCACGGGGGATCGGTGCCCGGCGAGCGAAGTCACGGATAAGGGGGAACATGCGGATCGGCATGATCTGCCCGTACTCGTTCGACGTGCCGGGCGGAGTGCAGTCGCACGTCCTGCAGCTCGCCGAGGTGCTGCGCGCCCGCGGCCAGGATGTCAGCGTGCTGGCGCCGTCCTCGCCGCATGTGGCGTTGCCCGACTACGTGGTATCGGCCGGTCGGGCCGTCCCCATCCCCTACAACGGCTCGGTGGCCCGGCTGCAGATCAGCCCTGCGGTACACGGCAAGGTTCGGCGCTGGCTGGCCGACGGCGACTTCGACGTTCTGCATCTG
>CAJCHX010000147.1 GCA_903970215.1 Acidobacteriaceae bacterium | reverse complement strand
CAGGCGTGAGTGCAGCCGCTGATCGGGATCCTCGCTCAGTCCCGGCACCATGGTGAGGGCCAGGCGGTGGTTGGCGCGGTCGTTGGTCAGCCAGGCGCCCATCGGATACTCGAAGGTGACGGTCATGCCCAGGACGGTCGCGTACCAGTCGCACATCTCCGCCAGGCGCGTGGTCATCAGGTTGTTGTGGTGAAACTGCGCGTAACTGATCGGCGCCCCGTCGACGGGGGCAAGTGAGGTGGCGATCGTTGACAATGACTCCTCCTGGGGTTGAGAGCTGGGCGCGTACCCGGCACGGAGTGTATTATATATAAACGACCCCGGGGCGGTCGTCGAGGCACGAATCTTCCGCCCGGAGCATTCTGTGCATCATGTATAATCTGACCCATGGAAACGTCGTCAGACGCCACCGGCCGTGACGTCGATGTCGCCGTGGTCGGCGCCGGGCCGGTCGGACTGTCGATCGCCGCTCTGCTGGCCGCGAGCGGCCACACGGTGGCGGTGATCGAACGGCACCTGCAGCCCTACGCGCTCCCCCGGGCCGTCCGCTTCGACGGCGAGGCGATGCGCCTCTTCCAGGCGCTGGGGATCGTGGAGGAGATCGCCGCCGAGACGGTCGCCGCCGACCGGTACGTGTGGTACGGCGCCGACGGTGAGCCGATCCTCGACCTTGACGAGGGGCGGCCGGCGGCGTCGGGCTGGTCTCACTCCTATCTGTTCTGGCAGCCGGCGCTCGAGGCGGCCCTCGATCGCGCGGCGCGCGACGCGCCCGGGCTCACCGTGCACCGCGGCTGGGAGGTCGACCGCCTCATCCAGCACGACGACGCCGTCGAGCTCCGCATCCGAGCGGGGGAGACCGGCCCGGCCGGCCAGTGGGAGCCCAGCGGCGCCGAGGCGCGGATCCGTGCCCGGTACGCCATCGGCGCCGATGGCGCCAACTCGGTCACCCGCGACCTCTCCGGGATCGGGCTCGAGGACCTGGGCTTCAGCGAGCGGTGGCTCGTGGTCGACGTGCGGCCGCGCGACATGTCCGCATGGGACGACGCCCCGGCGGCGGCGCAACGGTGCGATCCCGCCCGCCCGACCGCGATGGTGCGCGCGGGCGCCCATCACCGCCGCTGGGAGTTCATGGTCCTCCCGGGCGAGGATGCGAAGGCGCTGTCGAGCCCGGACGCGGTGTGGGGCCTGCTGGCCCCGTACCTCTCTCGCTCCGAGGGCGAGCTCGTGCGCAGCGTGCTCTACACCTTCACCGGCCGCATCGCCGAGCGATGGCGGGTGGGACGCGTGGTGCTCGCCGGCGACGCGGCGCACACGATGCCGCCGTTTCTCGGCGAAGGGCTGTGCACCGGACTGCGCGACGCGACGAATCTCGCATGGCGACTGGATCTCATCCTGCGGGGCCTCTCGCCCGTTGCGCTGCTCGACGACTACGAGACCGAGCGGTCGGCGCACGCGCGCGCGCTGATCGAGCTGTCGATCGAGATGGGGCGCGTCTCCTGCACCCTGGATCGTGAGCAGGCGGCCCGGCGCGACGAGGCGTTCCGCTCCGGCCAGGCCCCGCCCCCGCCGCCCCGCCCGGGACTGGTCGCCGGGACGTTGCAGGCCGCGCCCGGCGAGGACCATGTCACCGGCCAGCTCGCCGTGCAGGGGGTCGTGCGCACCGCCACGGGACGCACCGGCCGCTTCGACGACGTCGTCGGGCGTGGCTTCGCGCTCGTGCTCGGCGAGGACGACCCGTCGGTCGTGCTCGCGCCGGAGGACCGCCACTTCCTGGAGCGGATCGGCGCCCGCATCGTGACCCTCGGATCCCACCCGGGGCCGGATGCGATCGACGACGTCGACGGCGCGCTGAGCGGGTGGCTGGCCGCCCACCACCTGTCGGGGGTGATCGTCCGCCCGGACGGCTACGCGTTCGGCACGGCCACCCACCGGGAGGCAATCGGGGGGCTGGTCAACGAGCTGCGGACCCACCTCTGCCGGCCGGCGGTCGCCGCCGAGCGCCGGGACGCGAGAGTTCTGTCCTAGATGCCCTTCAACCACGACAGCGATCGGAACGTCCATGTCTGATTACTTCCAGCCGGGCGTCCGCTACCGGGCTCCCGTCTCCTAGATCGGAAGAGCGTCGTG
>CAJCHX010000146.1 GCA_903970215.1 Acidobacteriaceae bacterium | reverse complement strand
GGCTGCATCACGCGCCTGCGCTGCGAAGTGCGCGACCCGGAGCGGGTGGACCGGACCGCACTCAAGAAACTCTCGCATGGAGTGGTCGTGTCGGGGTCTGCCGTGCAAGTCGTGGTGGGCCCCAGCGCGGATGCGCTCGCGGAGGACGTACAGGATCTGCTGTGACGGATGTGCTGGCTCCTTTCGCCGGTCGCCTGCTGCCGCTGTCCGCAGTACCGGACCCCGTGTTCGCCGGTCGCCTCGTGGGTTCGGGCGTCGCGGTCGAACCTACCGGCCAGGGTGAGGTGACCGTCGTATCCCCCGTCGCGGGAACCGTCGTCAAGCTGCACCCGCACGCTGCGATCGTGGTGGGCACCGGGTACGGGGTGTTGGTGCACGTCGGTATCGACACCGTCGGGCTGGGTGGTGAAGGTTTCACCGCGCATGTCACCGAGAAGTCGTCGGTGCGTGCCGGCGAGCCGCTGATCACCTTCGAGCCGGCCGCCGTCCGGGCGCGCGGGCTGAGCGCGATCTGTCCCGTGGTGTTGCTGGATTCAGCGCCGGGAGCGGTGCCCGATCCTGCCGAGCGCGACGTCGTGGCCGGAGACGTGCTGTTCAGTACGTCTCGGTGACCGTCATCTGGACCTGATACATGTCCGAGCGGTACCACGAACGGCAGTGCTCGATGCGGTGTTCGCCGGCGTAGGAGATGCGGTCGAACGCGAGCATCGGAGCACCCTTGGCGATCTGGAGCAGTGTCGCCTTCTCCTTGTCGGCGGCCTCCGCTCCGATGGTCTGCTCGGCGTGGTCGATCGGGCGGTGGTATCGCACCCGGAGCAGCTGGTAGATCGACTGAGACAAGTCGTACCGGTCCAGATTGGGAACCAGCGACGCGGTGTACCAGGCGTCGTCTATCGAGATCGGGTTGTTGTCCGCGATCCGCAACCGCTTGACGTGATAGGCCTTCTCGTTGGCGCGGAGGCCCAGTGCCGCGGTGGTCGACGGCGACGGGATCCGCAGTTCGGTCTGCAGCACCACCGTGGTGGGCGTGCGGCCGAGCCGGCGCATGTCCTCGTGGAACGATGCCAGGTGCAGCCGGGACCGCGCGTGCCGTTCGGCGACGAATGTGCCCTTCCCCCGGATGCGCACCAGGCGCCCGTCCGAGACCATCTGACCGAGCGCCTCGCGGACGGTGATTCGGCTGACGCCGTAATCGAGGCACAGCTGGCGCTCGCTGGGCAGCATGTCACCCGGTGCGAGGTCGTCCCGGCAGCGATTCTCCAGGATCGTGCGTAGCTGTTCGTGCTTGGGCACCGTCCCGTCCTCGATCATGGCCGTATCCTGTCACATATTGTCATGACCACTATTGGGGATTGCTCACACTGTGACGGGGTCGTGTCATTGGGCGTGTCCGGGGCACTACATTTTCCAGCGTGAGTGATTGGAAGTTCGGCGACATCCCGGATCAGTCGGGTCGGCATTTCGTGATCACCGGGGCGAACTCGGGGCTGGGCCGCTCGGCCGCGCTCGCCCTGGGCCGGGCCGGCGCGACGGTGACTCTGGCCTGCCGGGACGTACTCAAGGCTCAGCCGGTAGCGCGCGAGATCGGAGTGCGGGCGGCCGTCCGCCGACTCGACCTGGCCGACTTGTCGTCGGTGCGGGAGTTCGCCGCCACGGTGCCGGACATCGACGTTCTGATCAACAACGCCGGGATCATGGCTCCACCGCTGCGCCGCACCCGGGATGCGTTCGAGCTGCAGTTCGGCACCAACCACCTGGGCCACTTCGCTCTCACCGGTCTGCTCCTCGACCGGATCTCCGACCGCGTGGTCACGATGAGTTCGCTGGCCCACCACTTCGGATCCATCGACCTCGAGGATCCGAACTACGAGCGGCGCCACTACGAGCGGTGGGCCGCGTACGCGCAGTCGAAGCTCGCCGACTTGATGTTCTCCTTCGAACTCGCCCGGCGGCTGGACGCCGCGGATTCGTCGGTACTCGCGGTGGCCGCGCACCCCGGTTACGCCGCGACCGCGCTGCAATCGAACACCGAGTCCGTCATCGGCCCGCTGATGGGGCTGGGAAATCGGTTTCTGGCGCAGTCCGCCGACGACGGCGCCCTGCCCGCGCTGTACGCGGCGGTGGCGCAGGATGCCCGCAGCGGGGGCTTCTACGGGCCGAGATGGTTCGGAATGCGCGGCGCCCCGTCGTCGGCGATCGCGTCGCATGCGGCGCGGAATACCGAGGTCGCCAGGCGGCTGTGGTCGCTGTCGGAGGACCTGACGGGTGTGCGTTTCGCGCTGTAGTGGGAAATACAACGTGCACAGGGGGCATCGGCGCGGATAGTTCGGCGGCGGTGTGTCAGGACGCTGTTTTTCCCGGTTCGATTTCTACCGGACCCCACGGGGCCGGAACTGCGCGCTGATCCGCGGACCTGCGCCGGGCTCCTTCGGCACCGCATGCTCCCACGTGCGTTGGCACGAACCCCCCATCACCAGCAGGTCGCCGTGGCCCACGGTCAGCTTGGTGCTGCGGACGCTGCCGCCGGGGCGTCCCGCGCGCCGGCGCGGGCGGAGCAGAAACGTGCGCGGGGCGCCCAGCGAGACGATGGCGACCACGGTGTCGTCGGTCGCGCCGCGGCCGATGGTGTCGCCGTGCCAGGCGACCGAATCGGTGCCGTCGCGGTAGTAGCACAGGCCGACGGACGCCAGCGGCTCGCCGAGGTCGGGGTGATACATCCGGGACAACTCGGTGCGCGCGGCGGCCAGCGTCGGATGGGGCAGTCGTGCGTCGGCCTCGTAGAACGACAGCAGCCGCGGCGTGTCCACCACCCGGTCGTACATTCTGCGCCGCTCGGCGACCCACGGCACCGTCGCCTGGAGGGTGGCGAACACCTCGTCGGCGCCGGGGAGCCAGCCTGTGCGTACCTCGAGCCAGGCGCCGTCACCCAGATCCCGCCGACCCCCTGCCATGTCGAACAGGGCCACATCGAACAAGCCGTCCTGCACAACCACTAGCGTAGGTGTCATGCGATTCGGACTGTTCATTCCTCAGGGCTGGCGACTCGATCTGGTGGGCATCGACCCCGCAGAGCAGTGGCGGACCATGCAGCACGTCGCGCGGGTCGCGGATGCGGGGCCCTGGGATTCGATCTGGGTGTACGACCACTTCCACACGGTGCCGCTGCCGACCGCGGAGGCCACCCACGAGGCATGGACGTTGATGTCGGCGTTCGCCGCGACCACCGAGCGGGTGAAACTCGGCCAGATGTGTACGGCGATGGGGTACCGCAATCCCGCCTATCTCGCGAAGGTCGCCGCGACCGTCGACGTGATCTCGGGTGGCCGGGTGCAGATGGGCATCGGGGGAGGCTGGTACGAACACGAGTGGCGGGCCTACGGTTACGGCTTCCCCTCGGCGGGCGAGCGACTCGCCCGGCTCGATGAGGGCGTGCAGATCATGCGCCAGGCGTGGGGCGCGGGCGAGGCCACCCTGGACGGGAAGTACTACCAGGTGGACGGCGCGATCGTGCAGCCGAAGCCGCTGCAGCCGGAAGGCATTCCGCTGTGGGTCGCGGGTGGTGGCGAGAAGGTGACGCTGCGGATCGCGGCGAAGTATGCGCAGTACACCAACTTCGACGGGACCTATGCGGGCTTCGCGCACAAGTCGGAGGTGCTGCGGCAGCACTGTGCCGAGGTAGGCACCGATTTCGACGCCATCGTCCGGTCGGCCAACTACAACGTGGCGATCGGCAGCACCGCCGAACTCGCGCAGTCCCGGCTCGACGACCTGGAGGCCCGGCTGGGCCGATACCTGCCGGCCGAGGTCGCGGACGCCGCACTGAACGCCTTTCGCGGCATGCCCGCGGTGGGCACTCCGGGGCAGATCATCGACAACTTCAAGCAGCTAGAGTCGCTCGGGATGACCTACGCCATCCTCTACTTCCCGGAGGCGGCCTACGACCTGTCGGGTGTCGAACAGTTCGCGCGCGAGGTGATCCCCGCCTTCGCCTAGCGTCTGAGCGCGTGCAGGCGCCGCGCACCCTCCCTGATCACCTCGGGACGCTTGCTGAAGGCGAACCGCACGATGGGGGCCCAACGGTCCTCGTCGTCGGCCAATGCGCTGACGGGGACGGCCGCGACCCCGACGGCGGCCGGCATCTCCAGGCACAAGGTGGCGGCGTCCGTGAAGCCCAGCGGCCGAGCGTCGGCGCAGACGAAATATGTTCCCTCCGAGGGATGTACGTCGAATCCGACCTCGACTAGCGCGGTCGTCAGCAGGTCTCTGGCGCCCTGCAACGCGACAGGCACGGTACGCAGCCACTCGCGTTCGACGTCGAGCGCGTGCGCGACCGCGGCCTGCAGCGGCGTCGCACCGGTGTAGGTGAGCCACTGCTTGGCCGCGCGGCATGCGTCCACCAGGTCCCGCGGGGCGGTGATCCACCCGACCTTCCACCCGGTCACATTGAACGTCTTTGCGGCACTGGATATCCGGACCGTGCGTTCCCGCATTCCCGGCAGCGCGGCGATCGGGTGCTGCACGCGTCCGTCGAACAGTAGGTACTCGTACACCTCGTCGGTGATCGCGATCAAGTCGTGTTCGCGGCACAGATCCGCGACCAGGTTCAGATCCGCCGCGGAGAGCACCGTACCGGTGGGATTGTGCGGGGAGTTGACGATGATGGCTGCCGTCTGCGGCGTGACGGCCGCGCGCAGCAGGTCGGGATCGAGGACGTACCGCACGACACCGTCCTGCGTGGTCTGCTCGACCAGCGGGACCACCCGCCGCCGGGCTCCGGCGAGCGCCACCGCCGCCGCGTACGAGTCGTAGAACGGCTCGATGAGGATCACCTCGCGGCCGGGTTCGACCAGGCCGAGCACGGCCGCCGCGATCCCTTCGGATGCGCCGACGGTGATCAAAACGTCGCCGTCGGGGTCGTATTCCAGGCTGTACTCGCGGCGCACCTGATCGGATACCGCGCGGCGCAGTTCGGGCAGGCCGTCGCCCGGCGGGTACTGGTTGAGTCCGGACGCGATCGCCTTCTGTGCTGCGTCGAGCATGCCCTGGGGACCGTCGCTGTCGGGAAAGCCCTGGCCCAGGTTGACCGCACCGGTTCGGGCGGCGAGTGCGGACATCTCCGCGAAGATCGTCGACCTGAACGGCTGGAGGCGGGCCACGGTGCGCATGGAACGCACTGTAGCCCGGCAGGCCCGGTAGAACAGAAGGGTGACGACGGCGGTGGTCGTGGGCTCCGGCCCCAACGGGTTGACGGCCGCGGCGGTGCTTGCGCGCGCCGGGCTCGACGTGACGGTGCTCGAGGCGGAGCCGACGCTCGGCGGCGGCGCGCGGTCCGACCACATGAGCGGGGTGTTGGTCGATCGGTTCTCCACGGGCCACCCCCTCGCCTCGGTGTCGCCCGCCTTCCGGGACGTTGGACTGGAGGTGGACTGGGCCACCGGCCCCGTGGACCTGGCACACCCACTCACCGACGCCGTGGGCACGCTGGCCGATGTACCGAATTGCGGTTCGGACGTGATGGCGTCGTTCTTCGGTCCGGTGCCGGAGCTGGCGCGCCACCCTCGGGACGCGCTGCGGTGGGGACCGTTGTTCGGTGCGCCCGCTCTGCTGACCGCCCGCGCGTTGGGCCGGCGAGGCGGCGCGGTATTCGCGGGGATAGCCGCCCACGCCATCACGCCGCTGCACTATCCGATGACGTCGTCGATCGCCTACCTGCTGGGTGGCGTGCGGCCGTGGCCGGTGCCGGTCGGCGGCTCCCGGGCGATCTCGGACGGTCTTGCGGGAATCGTTGCTGCACATGGTGGTTCGATGCGGACAGGGGAGCGGGTGACCGAGCTGCCCGACGCCGACGTGGTGCTGCTGGACACGGGGCTGTCGGCCGCGGTGCGGTTGCTGGGGCGCCGTGCGCCGGGGTGGCTACAGCGCCGACGTTGGCGTGCCGGTCCGGCGGTCTTCAAGCTCGACCTGGTGCTGGACACAGGCCTGCCCTGGCGTGAGAAGCTCTGCCGCGAGGCGGTTTTCGTGCACCTCGGCGGTGAGGCGCGAGAGATCGCGGCGAAAGAGCTGATGGTGCACCACGGGCGGATGCCCGACCGGCCCGTGATCGTCCTGTCGCAGCAGTATCTCGCCGACCCGTCGCGCCGCGCCGGGTCGCTGGTTCCGGTCTCGCTCTACGGCCACGCCCCCAACGGCTTTCCCGGCGACCTCACCGAGAACCTGCTGCGCGAGGTCGAGCGGCACGCGCCGGGCGCGCGTGAACGCATCGTCGATCTCCGGGCGGTGGGACCGGCGCAGCTCGAGGCGACCAACGCCAACTACATCGGTGGCGACATCGCCGCCGGCGCCGCCGTGCCGTCGCAGCTGTTGCGCCGGCCGACCCTCTGGCGGCCGTACCGGCTCACCGACCGCGTGTGGCTGTGCTCCGCCGCGGCCGCCCCGGGCCCTGGCGTGCACGGCATGCCGGGGTGGCACGCAGCGCAGGCGGTGCTGCGCAGCCTGGGGTGACCCGCCGGCCCGATCGATCAGCCGGGTGGGTGGAGTTCATCCGGGAGCAGGGGTTCTGCCGCGACTGCGGAATTGTGGTTGTGGTGGAACAGCCCGTGGGTGAGTTTGTTCTGGACCACTGCGATCCCCCGCTCCGCCTCCGACAGCGGGCGCAGGATCGCATTGAGTTCGGCGACCTGCGTGTTGAGCAGGGTCAGATGCTCGACCAGCACGGGAAGCAGCAGCGCATCCGTCTGTAGGGCCCGGACCGTGGCTGCGACGTCGTGCGCGGTCTCCTCCCGGACGTTCTCGATGGGGCGGAGCAGTTCGACGATGGCGCGGCGGACGGCGGTCACGCCGGCCTGGACGAATGCGGTGATGGGGTCGGGCATACCCGCGTTGATATCCGTCGGCGGCCGCACCCGCAACCCCGTTCGTCCGGGTTGCCGCTATTGGTTTCCTCGTGCCGGTTTGCTCGTCCGAAATGCGTCGGTGCCGGAAACTCCCGCTGTCAGCGTCGTCGTGCGGTATATCGCCCTCAGACGCTGAGAGCGGGAGTTTCCGGCAGCGCGCAGTGGGCTACTGCTCTGGATCGCCGATCGCCGGGCCGAGCAGATCGTCGGCGTCCGTGATCCGATAGGCGTAGCCCTGCTCGGCGAGGAATCGTTGGCGATGGGCGGCGTATTCGGCGTCGAGAGTGTCGCGCGACACGATCGAGTAGAAGTGGGCCTGGCCGCCGTCGTGTTTCGGGCGGAGTAGGCGGCCGAGTCGCTGTGCCTCCTCCTGGCGGGAGCCGAACGTCCCGGACACCTGCACCGCGACCGACGCCTCGGGCAGGTCGATCGAGAAGTTGGCGACCTTCGATACCACCAGCGTCTGGATCTCTCCGGCGCGGAACCGGTCGAACAGGGCCTCCCGGTCGCGATTCTTGGTGGAGCCCTGGATCACGGGGCAGTCGAGCTCGGCACCCAGTTGCTCGAGCTGGTCGATGTATGCGCCGATCACCAAGGTCGGGGCGCCCGGATGCCGGGCCAGGATCGACTTGACCACAGCCACCTTGGCGGGTGCGGTCGCGCACAGCTTGTACCGGTCCTCGGGCTCGGCTGTCGCGTACTGCAGGCGCTGGTTGTCGGTGAGCGTCACACGGACCTCGGTGCACTCGGCGGGCGCGATCCAGCCCTGTGCCTCCACGTCCTTCCACGGCGCGTCGTACCGCTTGGGGCCGATCAGCGAGAACACGTCGCCTTCGCGGCCGTCCTCGCGGACCAGCGTCGCAGTGAGGCCGAGGCGCCGGCGGGACTGGAGATCGGCCGTCATCCGGAAGACCGGCGCCGGAAGCAGGTGTACCTCGTCGTAGATCATCAGGCCCCAGTCGCGCGAGTCGAACAACTCGAGATTCCGGTACTCGCCCTTCGTCTTCCGGGTGAGCACCTGGTACGTGGCGATGGTGACGGGGCGGATCTCCTTCTTCTCGCCCGAGTACTCGCCGATCTCCTCCTCGGTGAGCGACGTACGCGCGATCAGCTCGCGCTTCCACTGGCGTCCGGCGACGGTGTTGGTGACCAGGATCAATGTGGTCGCCTGGGCCTTGGCCATCGCAGCTGCGCCCACCATCGTCTTCCCCGCACCGCAGGGCAGGACCACGACGCCCGACCCGCCGGCCCAGAAGGCGTCGGCGGCGAACTGCTGGTAATCGCGCAGCTCCCACGGGTGGGTGGTGTGGTCGAGCGCGATCGGGTGGGCCTCGCCGTCCACATAGCCGGCGAGGTCCTCGGCGGGCCAGCCCACCTTGAGTAGCAATTGCTTGAGGTGGCCGCGCTCGCTGGGGTGGACGATCACGGTGTCGTCGTCGATGCGCGCGCCCATCATCGGCGCGATCTTCTTGTGCCGCAACACCTCTTCGAGTACGGCCCGGTCGAGGCTCACCAGTGTGAGGCCGTGGACCGGGCTCTTCACCAGCTGCAGCCGCCCGAACCGGGACATGGTGTCGACCACGTCGACCAGCAGTGGCTGGGGTACCGGGTACCGCGAGTAGGTGACCAGTGCATCGACCACCTGCTCGGCGTCGTGGCCCGCGGCGCGTGCGTTCCAGAGAGCCAAGGGGGTGACTCGATAGGTGTGGATGTGCTCGGGTGCACGCTCGAGCTCGGCGAACGGGGCGATGGCCTGGCGTGCAGCATCCGCGAGGTCGTGATCCACCTCGAGCAGCAGTGTCTTGTCGGACTGGACGATCAGGGGTCCGTCGGTCATCCCACCATTGTGCCGAACCGCCGCGCCTCCAGCGCGCCCCACACCTCGTCCGCGTCGGAGACCGGCCGGCCGGCGTCGAGCGCCGCCCATACCGCAGCCACCAGCGCCGAAGGGTCGGCGTCCGGGTCGAGGCGTGGCACACCGAGGGCGGAGACCTCCGCGGCGGGTGCGGCGAGGCTGCCTGGTCGCTGCGCAACCCCCGGGCCGGCCAAGCGCTGGGCCGGCGCGAGCAGGCCGCGGAGGTCGGCGGCAAGGTAGGTCGGGCGTTGGTCGGACGGCGCGAAGGCGACGTCGCGCAGTCGCGCGGCACCGCTGAGGACGAGCAGCGAGTCGAGGCCCGCCTCGATGGCTCCGGCGATGTCCGTATCGAGTCGGTCGCCGCACGCCAGGGTGTCGGAGAGGGCGGTGCCGAGACGGCTCCGGGCCAGGTCGTAGAGCGGTCGGTGGGGCTTGCCCACGACGTGCGGCGTTGCTGACGTGGCGGTCCGCACCGCCGCGACCAACGCCCCGTTGCCGGGCGCGGGACCGCGCGCGGTCGGCAGCATCATGTCCTGATTCGTCACGACCCACTCGGCGCCGGCGTCCACGAGGTGGGCCACCTCCGCCAGGTCGTCCCCCGTGACGTCGACTCCGAGGCCCTGTACGACGGCGACCACGGGCTGGTCACCGAGTTCGGCTGCACGGACCGGACGTAGCCCCACCTCGGCGAGCGCGGCACTCACCCCCGGCCCACCGACGGCGCATACCCGCGCGCCCCGCGGAACCCGATCGGCGAGGTAGGCGGCGGCCGCCTGCGAACTCGTCACGACCGACCACTGCGCCGGCCGCAGGCCCAAGTCGGCCAAGTGCGTGCCCACGGCGTCGGGCGGGCGAGAGGCGTTGTTCGTGGCGAACACCACCCGCATTCCGTCCGCGATGGCGACGTCGAGGGTTTCGATGGCGCCCGGGACGGGCTCCGGCCCGCGGTACACCACCCCGTCGAGGTCACAGACCAGGCCACGATAACGGGCCACGAGGGGGAGGGAGCCGTCGCGCAGCGGTTCTCTCGGGCTGGAGGTCACGCAGGGTGACGCTATCGGCCGCCCGCCGGGACCGCACCACCCGGCGGCATGAGCGCCGGGGTGAGACCTACTGGAGGCGGGCCTGGACCCGGACTCCGCTGCGCGGCAAACAGGTTCGGGTCGAACTCCACCCCCGTCGTCACCCGCGGGAGGGAAGTCGGTCGACGCGCGGCGATGTGTCCTAGTGGTAGCCCATCCTCGGTCGCTGCCGGCGTCCGTGTCGCAAGCAGCGTCTGTGGAGCGCACCGTGAGGAGCACGCCGTGTTGACCGAACGTACGACACTCACGCAGTTCCTCATCGAGGAGTCGAGGAGCGCCGCCGATACCCGCAGTCGAGTGGCGAGCTCAATGCGTTGCTGCACGATGTGGCACTCGCGTGCAAGGCGATCGCCCACCGGATCGCCTCCGGTGCTCTGACCGGAGTGATCGGAGCCGCGGGCGCAGTGAACGTGCAGGGAGAGCAGCAGCAGAAGCTGGATGTGGTCGCGAACGACCTCTTCATCCGGACCACCGAATGGGGCGGCGAGGTGGCCGGCATGGTGTCCGAGGAGCTCGACGAGCCGTACGAGATCCCCGCCGCCTACCCGAGGGGTAAGTACCTGCTGCTCTTCGATCCGCTCGACGGCTCGTCGAACATCGACGTGAATGTCTCGGTGGGGAGCATCTTCTCGATCCTGCGGGCACCCGACCCCGGTGTCGCTGCGCAACCCGAAGACTTCCTGCAGCCGGGATCACGACAGGTTGCAGCGGGATACGCGATCTACGGACCGGCCACTGTACTGATGCTGACCGTGGGAACCGGAGTGCACGCGTTCACCCTGGATCCGGGCCTCGGCGAGTTCTTCCTGACGCGCCAGTCGGTCCGAATCCCCGAGCAGGCCAAGGAATTCGCGATCAACGCCTCGAATCAGCGGTTCTGGGAGCCTGCAGTGCAGCGCTATGTCGCGGAGTGCCTCGAGGGGCGGACCGGGCCGCGCGAGAAGGATTTCAATATGCGCTGGGTGGCGTCGCTGGTCGCGGAGGCACACCGGATTCTGACTCGGGGTGGAGTCTTCCTCTACCCCAAGGATTCCAAGGATCCGGGCAAGCCGGGGCGTCTGCGGTTGCTCTACGAGGCGAGTCCCGTGGCGATGCTCGTCGAGCAGGCCGGGGGCTTGGCGACCGACGGTCGAAATCCGATCCGGGACGTCATACCCACAGAACTGCATCAGCGGGTGCCCTTCGTCTTCGGGGCGCGCGACGAGGTCGAGCGGGTCGCGCGCTACCACGCCGAACCGCCCGTCGACCCGGAATCGATTCTCAGTCCCTTGTTCGGCGCACGCGGGTTGTTTCACGTCGGCACGTAGCCGACCGCGTCGTCTACCGCGCCGTCGTCCATCCAGCCCGTCCCCGAGAGGAAGCCCATGTCCGCCAAGCACCCCGTCGTAGTCGTCACCGGATCATCCGGAGCCGGAACCACGTCTGTGATGCGGACGTTCCAACAGATCTTCCGGCGCGAGCACGTCGAGGCGGCCTTCGTGGACGGTGACAGCTTCCACCGCTACGACCGCCTGAGTATGAAGCAGGAGTTGGCCCGCGCGTTGGCGGAGGGCGATCACACGTTCAGCCACTTCGGCGCCGATGCCAACCTGTTCGAGGAGCTCGAGACGCTGTTCCGGGAGTACGGGGCGACGGGCACCGGCAGCGTCCGGAAGTATCTCCACGACGATCTCGAGGCGGCGCCGTACGGTCAACCGCCGGGGACGTTCACGGAGTGGGAGGATCTGCCGTCCGGTACCGATCTCCTGTTCTACGAGGGGCTCCACGGCGCAGTGGTGACCGAGAAGGTGAACATCGCCCAGTACGCCGACCTGCTGATCGGGGTCGTCCCGGTGATCAACCTCGAGTGGATCCAGAAGCTGCAGCGGGACAAGGCGCAGCGCGGCTACTCGACCGAGGCGGTCACCGAGACGATCCTGCGCCGGATGCACGACTACGTGAACTACATCTGCCCGCAGTTCTCGCAGACGCACGTGAACTTTCAGCGGGTGCCCGTGGTGGACACCTCGAATCCATTTATCGCACGGACGATTCCGGCGCCCGACGAGTCCATGCTGATCATCCGGTTCGCCAACCCGCGCGGTATCGACTTCCCGTACCTGCTGTCGATGCTCCACGGCTCGTTCATGTCTCGGCCCAACACCATCGTCTGTCCCGGTGGCAAGATGGATCTCGCGATGCAGCTGATCTTCACGCCGATGCTGTGGCGGCTGATGGAGCGGCGCAAGAAGGCGTGACCGCGCAGCGCCGCTGATGCCCCCTAGGTGGTACCGCTGAACCGAGATGCGCTACCGCCGGTCGAACCAAGCGAGCAGCGCGGGATCGTCGAGGCCTGAAGTGATGATCTCCGCGCCGGCCAGGTCGTGGTCTCGGGTGTAGTCGTTGGTCGTGACGACGCAGGGGAGTCCGGCACCCAGGGCCGCCCTGACGCCGTTGGCCGAATCCTCCACGGCCACAGCAGAAGCGGTGGACAGGCCGGTCCGGGACAGTACGTCGAGGTACACCGCGGGGCTGGGCTTGAGTTCGGGTACCTCGGTTCCGGTGGTGATGCTGTCGAACCGTTCGGGGCCGAAGGCATGGGCCAGCAGGGGCTCGACCCAGGCCCGGGTGCCGGTGGTGGCGACGTGCAGCGCCAACCCGCGCTGGGCCAGAAGGTCGAGGAGCTCGACCGCACCTGCACGCGGTTGGATGCGGCCGGCGATGACCAGCTCCCGCATGATCTCGGTCTTTCGCGGATGCAGGCGGCGGGCCAGCTCGCGAGCCTCGTCGGGCGGGTGGCCCTGCTGACTGAACCAGTACTCCAGGCGTTGCGCCCCGCCCGCGACCGCGAGCAGTCCGCCGTAGGTCACCTCGTCCCACCGATCCGGCAGGCCGGCCTCCTCGAAGGCCGCATTGAAGGCGACGCGGTGGCCGTCGCGCTCGCTGTCGACGAGTGTTCCATCGACATCGAACACGACGGCCGCCAACGCCCTCATCGTCGACGCCCCACCTCGTCGACGAGGCTTCGCACCCGGTCTGCGACCTTGTCGGCCGTGAGACCGTGGTGGGCCATGACATCCGCGCCCTTGCCGCCGGTGTCGAAGGTGTCGTGCCCCTCAACACGGAGCACGGTGGTCATGACAGCACCACCTCGGCGTCCTCGGCGTCCTCGGCGGCGGGCGCGCCGACGCCTGCCGCCTCGCGGGCCACCTCGCGGAGCCGTTCGACGGCGGCCGCCTTCCCACCTGCGTAGTTGTACATCCACGAGCCGGAGATGAACACGTCCGCTCCGGCCGCCGCCGCACCGGCGATCGTCTCGTCGGTGATGCCGCCGTCCACCTCGAGCTCGATCGCCAGACCCGACTCGTCGATCATCCGGCGTAGGCGCGAGACCTTCGGCTCCACGGACGCGATGTACTTCTGGCCCCCGAATCCCGGGTTCACGGTCATCGCGAGCACCAGATCGGTCACGGGTAGTACGTGCTCCACCACGTCGGCCGGCGTGTGCGGGTTGAGCGACACGCCGCTGCGCGCGCCCAGGTCCCGAATCCGGGCCAGGGTGCGGTGCAGATGCGTACACGCCTCCGCGTGCACGATGACCAGCTCGCAGCCGGCTTCGACGTAGCGGCCCAGCAGTTCGTCGGGGTCGACCACCATCAGGTGGGCCTCGAATCCGACGGTGCTGTACTGCCGAGCGGAAGCGATGATGCCGGGTCCGAAGGTGAGGTTGGGAACGAAGACTCCGTCCATGACGTCCCACTGGATGCGATCGACGCCGGCGTCGCACAGCCTCGCGACCTCGTCGCCGAGGCGGGCGAAGTCGGCCGGCAACACCGACGGCACGATGAGGGGCCCTCTCGGTACTGGCATGATGCGGCCTTTCTCATCGACGCTGATCGGGCACCTCCATCGGACCGCTCGGCACGGTCTCGGGCACTCACCCTCGTGGGTCGATCATCGGGTGATTTCGGTCACGTCGCATCCGCCGTACGCTGACCACATGACGGCCCCGATCCCCGAGCCCCCGGTGCCACAACGGCTGGTGATAGTCGACGACCACGAGATGGTGCTGCACGGCCTCGAGAGCATGCTCGGCCACTTCCCGGGGGACGTAGAGATCGTGGGCCGTGCGACCAACGGGAGCGCTGCGCTGCGGCTCGTCTCGGATGAGCGGCCCGACGTGGTGCTGTGCGACGTCAGGATCGGCAAGGAGAGCGGCCTCGATCTGTGTCGGCAGATCACGTCCTCGTACCCCGGGATCAAGGTGGTCCTGCTCACCGTGTACGACGACGAGCACTACCTGTTCCAGGCGCTGCGTGTGGGTGCGTCCGGCTACATCCTCAAGCGGATCGACGGGCACGAACTGGTCGGTCATCTGCGCCGGATCCGCGAAGGAGAGACGGTGGTGGACCAAGGGCTCGCCGGTCGGGTCGCCCTGTCGGCCGCTCGGCTCAGCCGCGGGGAGTTCTGGTCGGGCGTGCATCTCGGTCTGACACAGCGGGAGTCGGAGGTTCTCGAACTGCTGGTATCGGGGCACTCGAACAAGGCGGTGGCCGGCAAACTGGTGGTCAGCGAGGACACCGTGAAGACCCACATCCGGGGCCTGTACCGAAAACTGGGGGTCGCCGATCGCAGTGGAGCGATCGCTGTGGCTCTGCGGGAGGGGCTGTTCCGATGACCGTGGGGCCGACCGCGGCAGGTCTCGCCCGGACGCTGGACGCCGACGGGGTGCTGATCTTCTCGTCGGAGGACCAAGGCCTGACGGTGACGGATATCTGGCCACCTCATCCGGAGGCTGCCGCGCTGACCCTGCCGGTGGGGTTCGGCGTGACCGGGCTGGTGGCCCGGAACGGGAAGTCGGTCCTGCTTCGCGAGGACTCTCCGCGCCACCCCCTGCACCGCACGCTGATGCAGCTCTCGGCGCAACAGACCGTAGCCCGGCTGGTCGTTCCGCTGCCGGGGATCGACGGCCGCGTCGTCGGCGTCCTCACCGCGCACCGGAGCTCGTCTCGCCCCTTCGACGACAGCTCCCTCGCCGCGGTGCAGCCGGTACTGGAGGTGCTCGGCCTCGAGGTGCACGCCGGTCAGCTCTGGCGGGCCGTCAACCTCCATCGGTCCGAGCGGGACGAACTGATCAAGCGGGCTGTGTCGGCGCAGGAAGCGGAGCGGCGACGCATCGCGTTCGACCTGCACGACGGAGTCACCACCGCGCTCGCGTCGATGTCGTTCCACCTGTCGTCCGCAGACCTCACGGTGTCGGACCTGGTGGCGCGCGGAGACGCCGGGGACCCGCATCGAGTGCGCGACCTCGAACGTGCGCGGCTCGAACTGAGAAACGCACGCGACCTCGCCGACCTCGCCTACAACGAGACCCGAGCCGCCATCTCCGGGCTGCACAGCCTGGTTCTCGACGATCTGGGCCTGGTAGCAGCCATCGAGTCGCTGGTGCAGGCCGTGCCCGGGACTGCGGTGATCGAGCTGATCGTGGACCCGGAGGCCGCCATCGACGACCTGCCCGACCATGTGGCCGCCGCGCTCTTCCGGATCGCGCAGGAGGCGCTGGCGAATGCGGTCAAACACGCCGCCGCGCGTCGGATCGTGCTGTCGCTGCGCCGGGTCGGTGACTCACTCGTGTTCGGTTGCACCGATGACGGGAAGGGCTTCGACGTGGCCGGCTGGCACGCGTCCGGTCCGGTGGATCCCGACGGTACCCAGCACTTCGGCGTCACCTCGATCGCCGAGCGCTGCGCCATGATCGATGCCTCACTGCGGGTCGACTCCGCGCCCGGCCGGGGCACCACCGTCCTGGTGGAACTGCGAGCGTAGCGCCCCGGAGCCTCGTCAGCGGACGGCGTCGGCAGCGCTCCCACAGTTGGCCACCAGGGCCGCCTGCGCCGCCACGACGTTGGCGGGATCTCCTGCCCACGTGTGTAGAGCGGCGCTGACCAGCGCTCGGCCGAACGAGAAGGTGACGTCCCACGGGCGACCGGCGATCGCGTGCAGCGCACCCAGGAACGCGCACACGGTGGCGGTCGGGTGACCTCCGGAAAGGAATGCGATGCCGGGCACCGCGGCTGGCACCGTCGCCCGGAGGACCTCATATGTGGTGGCGGCGACGGTGGCGGCGGGCGCAGGCGCGGCTTCCAGACTGGGCGTGACGAAGTTCGGCTTGAGCACGATGCCGGACAGGTCGACGCTGGCGTCGTCGAGTTGCTCGAACAGCGCGGTCAGCGCCACCAGGGACGCGCGCTTGGACGCGTCGATGTCGTGATCGCCGGTGCACAAGACGTCGGGCTCGACGATCGGGACGATCCCGTGTCGCTGGCAGAGGGCCGCGTACCGGGCCAGGACGTGTCCGTTGGCTCGTGCGCTGTAACCGGTGATCGTGCGGATGTCGAACACGGCGCGCCACTTGGCGAATGCCGCCCCTCGCTCCGCGTACGACTGCAGTCGGGCGCCCAGGCCGTCCAGCCCCTCGGTGATCAGGGCGCCGCCCTGCCAGGGCAGCGGCTTGGTGCCCGTGTCGACCTTGATCCCGGGCAGAACCCCCAGGTCGCGCGAGGCCTCGGGAAAAGCCCTGCCGTCGGCGACGTGCTGGCCGAAGGTCTCGTCGGACAGGATGATCCCACTGATCATGTCGGACAGCCCGGGAGCGGTGAGGAGTAGTTCGCGGTAGTCCCGACGGGCCGTCGCGCTGGCCGGGATACCTTCGTTCTCGAGGCGTTGCGACATGGTCGGGATGGATTCGTCCGCAGCGAGGATGCCGCGGCCGCCGCTGGTCAACTGGTGGGCGATCGTGGCGAGCGAGGGCCGTTCGGTGGGGAGTGTGGTGGTCATACGAGCCAGGATGTGTCGTGAATCACATTTCGCATTCACCCTTCGGGGCGCAATCGGGTGTGAATGGTTCACCCCGGCTCGGATCCTGGGCTTTCGGTGTCCCACTCCCTCGGAATCTCTCGGGGGTCCCTCCGCAATGCCGAGCGAATAGAGTGCGAACAACCAGTTCGACGATCAGAGAGGCGCAGCGATGCATCCCTTTCGGCAAGCGGTAGAGGCCAGGGACGGGGCGGCGATGGCTGCGTTGCTCGCCGACGACGTCGTGTTCACCAGCCCTGTCGCCTACAAGCCGTATCCGGGCAAGCCCGTCACCGCGGCGATCCTGCGCGCCGTGCTGCGGGTGTTCGAGGACTTCCGCTATGTCCGGGAGATCGCCGACGGTGCCGACCACGCCCTCGTGTTCGAGGCCACGGTGTCGGGGAAGCGGTTCACCGGATGCGACTTCCTGCATACGAATGCCGACGGGTTGATCGACGACTTCATGGTGATGGTGCGCCCGCTCTCCGGCGCGACCGCGCTGGCCGAGGTGATGGCCGCACAGTTCGAGCGGATCTCGCAGGAGGCGGCGGCGCAGATCGCGGGACGCTCGGAATAGACCCCTGGCGACTACCCGCGGGCGGGCAGGGCGATTCGGATCGCCTGCAAAGCCGCCTCGATGTCGGCGAGCACGAAGAACTGCTCCGATCCGTCGCCGAGCGTGAGGCACAGGCGATCTCGTTTGCCGCCGCTGCGCCATCCGCCGGTACCGGGTGCCACCCCGACCGCCGCGATGTGCTCGAGCCGGACGCTGAACCGAAGACCGGCGGTGCGTTTCGCCAGCCGGCCGGGTTCGAAGACCACGTGCGTCCGCGTCAGCTCGAGTCGGCCGGGGATCATGCCCCGGCCGATCGCGCGGTTGCACTGCCAGCTCGGGTCGGTCACCGGAACAGGATAGGCGGCCGGGCAGGCTCCAGAGAAGTGCGCTCGACGATCATCGGCGCCGCCCCCGAATGCGGTCGGCCTACCGGGTCGACGACGCACCAAACGTCTGTCGATACGCTGTCGATAGGGAAGAAACCCCCTGGTGACAGAGGGTTTCTCGTGGAGCCGATGACGGGAATCGAACCCGCGCTACCTGCTTGGGAAGCAGGAGTTCTGCCATTGAACTACATCGGCACACCCGTCCGGGACGCGCCGAACGTGCGGCGGTAAGCATAACACGCGACATCTGGCGCCCGGGGATACCGTCCGGGTGCACGAAATCGGACACCTCGGGAACGAATCGGCACGCGCGGGCATTGCACGTGACATGACGCATCTCGGAAGATTCGGTATCTGGACGCACTTCTCGGCCATCAGCCCGGAGTTCGCGGCAGAGGTGGAGGGCCTCGGCTACGGCGCGGTGTGGGCGGGCGGCTCGCCCGGTGGCGACCTCGGCTTCGTCGATGCTGCCTTGGCGGCGACGAACTCACTGGTGGTGGCCACCGGCATCGTCAACATCTGGAAAGACGGCGCGGCGTCGATCGGCGCCGCGCACCGCCGAATCGTGGATCATTTCCCCGACCGTTTCCTGCTCGGCGTCGGCGCCGGGCATCGCGAGGCCACGCAGGAGTACGTGCATCCCTATGGGGCCCTCGTCGCCTACCTCGACGGCCTCGATGCAGCCGGCGTGCCCGCGGCGGAGCGGGTCCTTGCGGCGTTGGGGCCGAAGGTCCTCCGGCTCGCGGGGAAGCGGACTGCAGGTGCCCACCCGTACCTGACCACCCCGGAACACACGCGGGTTGCGCGAGAGATCCTGGGCGCCGGGCCGCTCCTCGCGCCTGAACAGAAGGTGGTACTCGACACCGACGTCGACCGGGCCCGCGCCACCGGTCGTCGGACCGTCAAGTTCTACCTCGGTCTGGCCAATTACCGGGCGAATCTGCTGCGGCTGGGCTTCACCGAGGAAGACCTCGCCGGGGAGGGGAGTGACCGGTTGGTCGACGCGCTCGCCGTGCACGGCGATGCAGAAACCGTGGCCGCGGGCATCCGTGCGCACCTCGACGCGGGCGCCGACCACGTGGCGATCCAGGTGCTCGGCGCCGATCCGGCGTCGGGTTATCGGGCGTTGGCCGATGTCTTGACGTAGTCGCTGGTCACGATCGCGCTCGTAGCGGCCCGGCATCGCGTAGGGCGGCATGCCCGGCCCCAGGGGCCGCGGTCGTGACCACCGGCCGAACGTGATTACGCTGGCAGCGTGCTGCTCTCCGATCGCGACATCCGAGCCCAGATCGATTCGGGGCGCCTGGGCATCGATCCGTACGACCCCACGTTGGTCCAGCCGTCCAGCGTGGATGTGCGCCTGGACCGCATGTTCCGGGTGTTCAACAACCAGCGCTACACGCACATCGACCCGAAGCAACGGCAGGACGAACTGACGACGCTGGTCGAGCCACTCGCCGGCGAACCCTTCGTTCTACACCCGGGTGAGTTCGTGCTCGGCTCGACACTCGAGTCGTGCACGCTGCCCGACGATCTCGCCGGCCGCCTGGAGGGCAAATCCTCGCTGGGCCGCCTCGGCTTGTTGACGCACTCCACCGCCGGCTTCATCGACCCGGGATTCTCCGGGCACATCACGCTCGAGCTGTCCAACGTGGCGAACCTGCCGATAACCCTGTGGCCGGGGATGAAGGTCGGTCAGCTGTGCTTGATCAGGCTGTCGAGCCCGGCCGAGAACCCGTACGGCAGCGCGGCGGTCGGGTCGAAGTACCAGGGCCAGCGTGGTCCGACGCCGTCACGCGCCTACCTGAACTTCACCCAGGACTGATCGGGCCAGGCGACCTGGCACTAGTCCGGCAGCGAGTGCCGGCCGCTGCGGGATGCCGGCTCGTCGGCGCGCCCCGGGGGCATCGGGCCTGGCGGGACAGGAGCCGGCGGCGCCGGGTGCTGGGCGACCGGGTGCCTATGCGGCGGGACTGCAGGGCGCGGCGCTCGGGCGGGTACCGGAGGCCGCGGATGCCGCACCGCCACGTCGGAGACGTCCTGCTCCGGATGGAGGTGCGTGAACCGCTCGACGGCGGCTTCGCTCACGGGCCCGCGGGTGGGCTTGGCGAGCAGCACGGCGATCGCCGTCGTGAGTGGGACGGACAGTGCCAGCCCGATGCCGCCGACGAACGCGCGCAACAGCTCGATGCCGACGGCGTCCGACGTGAGTACCTCGGTCAACGGGCGCCCGGCGATGGAGAAGAGGAGCAGCAGCGGCAACGCCGATCCCACGTAGGCGAACACCAGCGTGTACACCGTCGACGCGATGTGGTCCCGGCCGACGCGCATGGCCGACCAGAAGGTGCGGCGGCGCGACGCCCGGGGGGACAGCCGGGCCAGTTCGAACACCGTCGACGCCTGCGTGATCGTCACGTCGTTGAGCACGCCGAGGGCGCCGATCACGAAGCCGGCCAACAGGATTCCGGAGATGGACACTGTGGACGCGTAGGCCTGCAGGTTGGTCGCGTCGTCGCTGGACAGTCCGGTGACGTGGGTGGTCTCGACGGCCAGCCAGGACAACAACGCGCACAGTGCGAGCGCGGACAGTGTCCCGAGCAGCGCCGACGAGGTCCGCAACGAGAGGCCGTGCGCAAGATAGAGCACTGCGAACAGGATCGCGGCCGAGGACACCAACGCCACCCAGACCGCCGAATGTCCCTCGAGGATCGAGGGCAATGCGAAGCCCACCACGACGACGGCCGCGACGGCCAGCCCGATCAGCGCCCGCAATCCGCGCCACACAGCCACGCCGATCACCACGGCGGCGAACAGCAGGCCCCACACCCAGAGCGACACGGCGCGCGAGTAGTCGTAGAACGAGTACGACGGGGCCGTGCCGTCCTGACCGGGCGTGTAGCCCATGACGATTTTGGTGCCCGGCTTCAGGTCCGGCTGCCCGATGCCGGGGGTGGCGGGGCGGGACATGTCGACGCCGCCGCCGTGGATCGCGGCGCCCGGCGTCAAGCTGGTGGTGACCCTGGCAGTGCCGATCGAGAACTGGGTCCACGCACCTCGGTCCGGGCCGGACGTGATGCGCACCGAGCTGTTGAGGCAGCCTCCTGAGGGATCCGCGTCGAGCGTGGGCTCCGAGCTGGCGACGGTGCCGTTCGACTTGACCGTGAAATCGCACGGGCCCACGACCTGCGCGGATACGGTGCCGCTGTACGTCGGCGAGGCGCCCGGGATGCCCGGCAGTGAGACCCGCAGGTGGGACGGCCACAACGCGATCGCGCCGATCACGACTGCGACGCCGACCACGCTCAGGATTCCCACCACCGCGCGCGCCGCCCATCGGCTCAGGGTCACCGGACCCAGCGTGTGGGAGTGCACGTGGGGTTGGTCGGAGTGCGGCTCGTGCGGCTCGGTGCTCACCCGGGCCACCCTACTGAAGGCTACGGACCGGTGGACAAGCCGCGGCGGATCATCTGCAGCAGGCTCTCGTACTCGTCGTCGGCGGTGCTCGATAGGTCCGGGGGACCGACGAGTTCGAGTTCGAGGA
>CAJCHX010000145.1 GCA_903970215.1 Acidobacteriaceae bacterium | reverse complement strand
CGAAGCCACCCTCGCGCTGGCCACCATCATCCGACGAGTGCAGATCCGCTCCCTGCACGACGAATTCCCGCTGGCCGTGCCGTTCACCACCGTCGCCGCCCAACCCGTACCCGCCCGCGTCCGCCACCGACGAGCAGCGGGCAACCCGTCGATACTGCTGTGGTGAGAACCCAGGAACCACCGACATCGCCACCCGTCACATGCAACCCACGATCACGCGGGTACCACAACGGATCGGCCGCGCCCACCGACAACGGAAACACAGGTACCCCACTACTCAGCCTCGTCACCGAGGCGCGGCCTAGCGTCGACACCAGCCGAAACACAAGTCGCCGGGACATCCCGGCACTGACGAAAAAGGAACCGGAACGATGAGACCCTTCCCCACTCGCCGCTGGCGCATCCGATCGGCCGCCTTCGCGGTGGCCACCATCATCGCGGCCACCCTGGCCGTCACTACCGCCGGTTCCGCATCTGCCACACCGCCGGACCCCTGCCACGCGGGCTGCACTCAACCGTCGTCACGCTAAACCCGGCGGGGTGCGGGCTCCCGTGGCCCGACCGCTCTGACCGCCCGAGCCACCCCGGGCTTCCCGGAGACTTTCTCAGGATTATGGGGCTTCGTGGTCGACGAGCACGGTCAACGTGGTCGAGGAGATGAGCACGGTGTGACTGCGACCCGGTGCCGCTGTGTAGATCAGCGGTGTGAAATCGGTTATCCCGCAGCGCATACGGTCCGCAATCAGTCGCTGGTCCGCGGCTTCGACATGGGGCGCTGTCGTAGTCGTGGCGGACTTCCAGCCGACGATCCCCTGTGGGATGGCGGTGTCGGTTGACACCGATATGTGCGGACACCTCGACATCGAGCCCGAAGGCCTGCCGCCCCTGCTCGAGCACCTGCGCGGAATCGCCCTCGGGTTCCGCAACCTGACCCACTACATCTTGCGGTCACCCGCACACCCCGGCCATGGTTGCCGAATTCGAGGCCGACCCGTCACCTTGCAGGGTGTGGCTCGAATATATCACGACGTGGCACAAATATTTCGACTAGGTGTAACATTCATGCCATGGTAACCGGAGGGATGGCCGCAGCCCTGACCGCCGCCGACGTCGCCGCCGACCAGTGGGGCATCGTCACCGCAGCGCAGCTCCTCGCCTCCGGAGTCTCCCGCGTGCAACTGCACCGCCT
>CAJCHX010000144.1 GCA_903970215.1 Acidobacteriaceae bacterium | reverse complement strand
CACGCCAGCGGGCAGGTCGCGCACGTCGACATCCCTGATGTGCTGTCCCTTCCCGACGGGTTGGTCCGACGCCTCGCCCGGCTACTCCCGGACGATGTCCGCGTCACGACCTTCATCGCCGTGCCCGATGCCTTCGACGCGCGCTTCTCGGCCTTGCGCCGCCACTACGTCTACCGGCTCACCGCCGCCGAATACGGCGCGCCGCCCCTGCGAGTCCGGGACACTGCGCCTTGGCGCCGGCCGGTCGACCTCGGCCGGATGCAGGCCGCGTCGGACGCGCTGCTCGGCCTGCACGATTTCGCGGCGTTCTGTCGCCGTCGCGAAGGTGCCACGACGGTCCGCGAACTGCAGCGCTTCACCTGGACCGTCGAGCCGGACGGGCTGGGTGGCGAGGTCTATTCGGCAACAGTGTCCGCCGACGCCTTCTGCTGGTCGATGGTGCGCTCGCTGGTCGGTGCGGTCGCTGCGGTCGGCGAGGGGCGGCGCCCCGTCGAGTGGTGCGCGGCGTTGCTCCTCGAGCGGGAACGATCCAGCGCGATCAACGTGGCCCCGGCATCGGGTCTGACCCTGGTCCGGGTCGACTACCCGGACGCCGATGCTCTGGCCGAGCGAAACGCCGTGACACGCGATCGCAGGGACGCGCCGGGGGGCTGCTGCGGCGGCTGATCGATCGCTCGAGGCGATCTTCCGGACGGCAGCGACGTGCGCTCGGGCACCGGAACCGCGCACGGTTCTTCCGTCGTTCACGGCGCCGACATTCGGCGACTGGATACTGGAGAGTCGAGCCCTGCGTCTGATGGTGGAGCTCGCCTAAGAAAGGGTGTGCGTGAATCCATTCGATGCCGTCGGATTTCTGGGCGCCGCGGGGCTGGTCGGCATCGTGGTCCTGATCTTCATCGAGACCGGGCTGCTGGTGGGATTCGTGTTCCCTGGTGATTCGGTGCTGTTCACCGCGGGCATCTTCGCTGCGCAGTCGCACCCGTTCGTGCCGTTGTGGCAGTTGCTGGCGTTTCTGCCGGTGGCCGCGGCCGCGGGCGATCAGTGCGGATACGCCATCGGCCGGGCGTTGGGGCCGCGGGTGTTGCGTGGCCGGGTGATGCGGTGGATCGGCGACGAACCGGTGGATCGCACGTACCGATTCTTCGACCGCTTCGGCGCGTCGACGGTGTTGTTCGCGCGTTTTATCGGCATCGTGCGGACGTTGGTACCGGTGCTCGCGGGCTTCACGGGGATGTCGTATCGCCGGTTCACGCTGTGCTCGATGCTGGGGTCGCTGGTGTGGTGCGACGGCATCGTGGTGCTGGGCTACTACCTGGGAAACGTGGCTGTACTGCGCGAGCACCTGGAGTTGCTGTTCGTCGGATCAGGGCTGACCATCGTGGTGCCCTTGGCGGTGTCGGTCCTGCGCCGCCGCCGGAAGATGCGGCAGGAGCGGGCGACGGCCGAACGCGAGCGGGCGGGCGTCTGACGGTTTAGTCGCTTTCATCCGTTTATGGGCTAAGCTCGCGTGTCATGGACACGGCGGGGGGTCGGGCCTGCGGAGGTCGTGTGGCACGACGACCGGATGGCCGTGCTGTGCTGGCCCGGGGGGCCCGGGGGGCCC
>CAJCHX010000143.1 GCA_903970215.1 Acidobacteriaceae bacterium | reverse complement strand
ACAGACCGCGGGGTTCACCCCGCCACAGACGATCGTGCACGTCATGCGGCACGGCGAGGTCTACAACCCCGACGGCATCCTGTATGGCCGGTTGCCGGGCTTCCGCCTCTCGGACCGGGGTCTGGGGCAGGCCCGTCGCGTCGCGGACGAACTCGCAGACCACGACATCGTGTCCGTCTTCGCGTCCCCGCTGCAGCGCGCGCAGGAGACCGCGACCCCGATCGCGGCCGCGCACGGCCTGCCGATCATCACCGACGAGGAGCTGATCGAGGCCGGCAACGATTTCGAGGGCCTCCGGGTCTCGGTGGGCGACGGCGCGCTGCGCGACCCGCGGCACTGGGTCAAGATGCGCGACCCGTTCACCCCGTCATGGGGCGAGCCGTACCTGCAGATCGCGCACCGGATGCTCGGCGTCGTGGACATCGCCCGCGAGAAGGCCCGCGGCCACGAGGCGGTGCTGGTGAGCCACCAGCTGCCCGTGTACACGCTGCGCCGCTATCTCGAGGGCAAGCGGCTGTGGCACGACCCGCGTCGTCGCCAGTGTTCGCTGGCATCGTTGACCAGCCTCGTGTACGAAGGCGACGCATTGGTCGACCTCGTGTACTCCGAGCCGGCCGGCGCCTCCGACCCGACTGTGACCGGGGCCTAGATGAAAGCCAGGATCCGGTCGCTGCTCTCCGCGCTCGCCGCCGCAGCCGTGCTCTCCGGGACGACGGTCGCCGCCGGTGCGTGCGCGACCGGCAAGGACGCCGTGGAACAGGGCGGTACCTTCCAGTTCGTCTCGCCCGGCGGAAAGACGGTGCTCAGCTACGACCCGCCCGCCAAACGGGGCACGATCGGCGTGGTCTCGGGCCGCGACCTGCTGGATCCGAACAAGACCGACTCCGTGTCGGACTTCCCGGGCCAGGTGGTCGTGATCAACGTGTGGGGCCAGTGGTGCGGTCCCTGCCGCGCGGAAGCCGACGATCTCCAGGCCGTCTACCAGGCCACCCACGCCAAGGGCGTCGCGTTCTTGGGCATCAACTTCCGCGAGACCGGCGGCGACCAGCCCCCGCAGGACTTCGTCCGCGACCACGGGATCACGTACCCGTCGATCTACGACCCGCCCGGCCGGACCCTGCTGGCGATCAGCGTCGACTACCCCACCACCGTGGTCCCGTCGACCATCGTGCTCGACCGCGACCACCGGGTCGCAGCGGTGTACCTGACCAGCGTCACTCGCGGCGAGCTGCAGACCAAGGTGCTCGCGTTGGCGGCGGAGAGGCAGGCCTGACGTGGGCGAGGCGTTCCAGCACGCGGCCGCGTCCGGCCCGTTGTTGATCGCGCTCGGCGCGTGCGCACTCGCCGGGCTCGTGTCGTTCGCATCACCCTGCATCGTGCCGCTCGTACCCGGTTATCTGTCGTATCTGTCCGGGCTGGTCGGCGCCGAGGCCCCGCCGGCGACCGTGGCCGAGGCGCACGCCGCGAAGGCCGCGGATGTGCACGCTGCGAAGGCCGCGGACGTGCACGCTGCGCGCGCCGCGGAGGTGCACGCTGCGCGCGCCGCGGCCCGCGCCGGACGGTGGCGTGTGGTCGGGGCCGCCACACTGTTCGTCTGCGGCTTCACGGCCGTGTTCCTGCTGATGACGATGACGGTGTTCGGCGTGGCCACCTCGATCCGCCTCAATGCGGAGCTGCTCGAGCGGCTCGGCGGTGTGGTCACCATCGTCATGGGGCTCGCGTTCATCGGCCTCGTGCCGTGGCTGCAGCGCGACGCGCGCTTCCATCCCCGGCAGTGGACGACCGTCGCGGGCGCACCGCTGCTGGGCGCCGTGTTCGCTCTCGGATGGACCCCGTGCACGGGACCGACGCTCGCCGGGATCCTGTCCGTTGCGGTGGGCGCCGACGCGGCACCGCTGCGCGGCGTGGCATTGATCGTGGCCTACTGCGCTGGACTGGGCGTGCCGTTCGTCGTCCTCGCGCTGGGTTCGACGATGGCCCTGCGCGCCGTCGGCTGGCTGCGCCGCAACTCGCGCCGGATCCAGGTGGCGGGCGGAGTCCTGCTGATCGCCGTCGGGATCGCACTGGTCACCGGCTATTGGGACGTCTTCATCGGCGACCTGCGCAATCAGTTCGTGTCCAACTCCGTGAGCCCGATCTGATGACCGACACCAAGACTCCCGCCGCGGCCCCTGCCTCGTTGCCTCGCCGACCGTCGCCCGCGCGCCGCGTGGTCGAGATCGCACGGAACATGTGGCGTTCGCTCACGGCCATGCGGACGGCGCTGGTGCTGCTGTTCCTGCTGGCGGTGGCCGCAGTGCCCGGCGCGCTGCTGCCGCAGCGCGAGCTCAACGAGCAGAAGACCGAGGCGTATATCGCCGCGCACGGCTGGCTCGGCCGCGTCATGGACAAGCTGCAGCTGTTCGGTGTGTTCAAGAGCGTCTGGTTCACGTCGATCTACGCGCTGCTGTTCATCTCGCTGGTCGGTTGCCTGACCCCGCGGATCCTCGATCACGCCCGCGCCCTGCGGACCCCGCCGGTCCCCACGCCCCGCAATCTGAGTCGGTTGCCGCGGCACGTGACGCGCACCGTCGACGGCACCCCCGTGGAGGTCGGCACGCGGGCCATGGCCAACCTGCCGCGGTGGCGGAAGGTGCTGCGCACGCAGGACGACGGGACGGTCGAGATCTCCGCCGAGAAGGGTTACCTGCGCGAGCTGGGCAACCTGGTGTTCCACTTCGCGCTGCTGGGGATCCTCGTGGCGCTGGCGCTGGGGAAGATGTACGGCTACGAGGGCTCGCGGATCGTCGTCGAGGGCGACGACGGCTTCTGCAACACCACATCGAACTACGACGACTTCCGCGCGGGGTCGCTGGTGAACGGCACCGGGCTGACGCCGTTCTGCCTCAAAGCCGATACGGTATCGGCCACCTATCTGCCGTCGGGCGAGCCTGACCAGTACGTCTCGGAGCTGTCCTACCAGGGCGCCGAGGACCTCCAGACCGGGACGTGGCGGCATTACCACCTTGCGGTGAACAAGCCGCTCCGGATGCAGGGTGTGCGCGTCTACATGCTCGGCCACGGCTACGCGCCCACCTTCACCGTGATCTTCCCGGGCGGGCAGAGCCGCACCCAGACCGTGCAGTTCGCACCGCAGGACGCGATCGACTACCTGTCGATGGGCGCGATGCGGTTCGATCCGCCGTCCGACCTGTACCCGACGGATGCGCAGCGCCGCCTGCACCAGATCGGGATCGAGGGTCTGCTCGCGCCCACCAAGGCGCTCCAGGGGACCCTGCTGACGTCGTCGTTCCCCGCGTTGCGCGACCCCGCAGTGGCCGTGGACGTGTACGAGGGCGACACCGGACTGGACACCGGCCGCCCACAGAACCTGTACTCGCTCAGCCGCGACCAGATCGACGCCGGCCGCCTGGTGAAGCAGGCCCGGGTGAACCTGGACGTCGGTCAGTCGACCACGCTCAAGGACGGCACGGTGGTGCGGTTCGACGGTGTCAAGCAGTTCGCCGCTCTGCAGGTGAGTCACGATCCGACCCAGGACTGGGTGCTCGTATGCGCCATCTCGATGCTTCTGGGGCTGTTGGTGTCGTTGACCATCAAGCGGCGGCGGGTGTTCGCCCGCCTCATCCCGTCTCCCGACGACAACGGGCGTACCTTGATCGAGGTGGCGGGGCTCGCGCGGACCGATCAGGCCGGGTGGAACGAGGACTTCGACAAGCTCGCGGACCGACTCGTCGGGAAGGACTAGCCCATGAACGTCGACATGTCGTATTCGAATGTCAACATGACGCTGTCGCACCACAGCGATCACTGCTTCGCCAGCGCATGCGCCATCTATGCGGTGTGCATGGTGTTGCTGGTGTTCGAGCTCGCGTCGAGCCGGGTGCAGAAGCTGACGGCGCGCGACGCGGCGCGTGAGCTGGTGGCCGCGGGTGGTGTCCCCGTCGCCGCCGACGGCGGGCCCGGCCGCGTCATCGACGATGCACCGCGCCGTCCGCTGCCCGAGCGGCTCGGCCGCATGGGTTACGCGGTCCTGGTGGCGGGTTGGCTGGTGCATGTGTCGTCGATCGTCCTGCGCGGCTTGGCGACGCACCGCCTGCCGTGGGGCAACATGTACGAGTTCGTGACGATCACGACGGCGGGCGCCGTTCTGGTCGGCCTGATCACGCTGCGTAAGTCGGACCTGCGGCCGATCCTGGTGTTCATTCTGTTCCCGGTGCTGATCCTGCTGGGGATCGCGGGCAAGCTGCTGTATCAGGACGCCGGTCCGGTGGTCCCGGCTCTGAAGTCGTACTGGCTGGCGATCCACGTGACGATCGTGTCGATCGGTTCGGGCATCTTCCTGGTCTCCGGCGTCGCGAGCTTGATGTTCCTGGTGCGTCGCCGCTACGACACGCGTCTGCTGCCTGCCGGGGTGCTCGGCCGCGTCATCGACCGCCTGCCCACGAGCAAGGCTCTGGACCGGCTGGCCTACACCACCGTGATCGTCGCGTTCCCGCTGTTCAGCGCCGGTGTCATCTGCGGTGCGATCTGGGCGGAGTCGGCTTGGGGTCGGTTCTGGGGCTGGGACCCCAAGGAGACGGTGTCGTTCATCGCCTGGGTGGTGTATGCCGCCTACCTGCACGCCCGCGCCACGGCGGGATGGCGCAACTCGCGCGCCGCCTGGATCAACATCGCTGGATTCGTCGCGATGATCTTCAATCTGTTCGTGATCAACTATGTGGTCTCAGGCCTACACAGCTACGCGGGCAACTAGCGCGGTGGTCGCAATCGCGGTGTCATAGCCGCCATCCCGTCATATACCGGCGTAATCCCCGTCTGACCGCGGTTGGGACGTGGCCCCGATGCGGCTCTGCTCCGCCCGTAGCGCCTGGAGCAGTTCGATGAGCGCGTCGATGGTGTGCACGGACAGATCCCCGTGCAGGTCGGTGATGTGCCGCAGTGTCTCCGGCGACAGCGTCATGGGCCCGCGGGCACTTCCATTCGGCTTCCGAGAGTCGGCATCCGGAGCATCGAGCGGCGCCGCGGGGGCGGCGTCCACGTTGGGGTTCGACAAGAAGTGCGTGACGCTGACGTCGAATGCGCGCGCCAACGCCTCGACGGTGCGGTAGGACGGCGACTTCGCCTTTCCCGTCCGCAGCTGCGAGATGTAGGCGTCCGACAGCGTGTACCCGTGGGCGTTGGCGACTGACGAGATCCGCTTGGCCGTGTAGGGCATACCGTTCGGGTCCCGGACCGTGTCGAACAGATGGTTCAGGCGGTCGGCGAACGCAGGCACGGGCGGCACGACGGCCGTCGGCACCGGGCGTTGGATCGGGCTCACCGGATGCTCCTACATCAACGTTGCCCGGCGAGCGCGACGCCGCCGGGCGCAGCCGACTGCGGGCCGCCCCCGCGAAGTGGGGGGATCCGCCGCACTGCTCAGCGGGTGGCGGTGGTGGAGTTCTGGTTCAGCAGCGCCAGGACCTCGGAGGCGCGGAACCGACGATGTCCGCCCGGCGTACGGACGGCGCCGAGCAGCCCGGCACCCGCCCACCGGGTGACGGTCTTGGGGTTGACGTTGAACAGCGCGGCAACCTGGCCGGGGGTCATCAGGCGCTCCGGCTGACGCGGGGCCGCTGGCACGCGCGCGTCCGCCGAGGGGCGCTGCGAGTAGCCGAGCGGCTGTCCAGGTGCACTGTGCGGTGCGGTCATCGGATCTCCTAGCAAGTCGATCGGTGGTACGGGCGATTGGTGACCGGACCACCTTCCATGTGTGACCAGTATGCCTGTAATTAGCCGGGTATTCGAACACTCATGCGTCTGTCAAGTATTCGTAAAGGTGGGCGAAGCCGGATATTTCGGTGGGCGAACTGCTTGTTTCGGACCTCGGGCCGGGAAGAATGGGCCGCCGCGCAGTGCCGTCGATCGCCTGGATGTGTGGGTACGCCGACGACGTACCCTGGGCGGGTGACTGAACATGGTGCAGCCGGTGCCGGGGGCGACGGAACGGACGGCGCGGCGGCGGCGAAGCGCGCACTGGTCCGCGATCTAGCCCTCTACTCGACCTTCCGGGTGGCGCTCGTGGTGGTGCTGACGGCCGCGATCTACTACCTCGGATGTCTGGTCACCGATCAGATGCCGCTGGTCGTGGCCCTGCTGTTCGCGATCATCATCGCTCTGCCGGTGTCGATGGTGTCGGCGCGGACGCTCCGCCACCGGGTGAACGCCAACGTCGCCGTTCTGGGTGCGGCGCGGCGCGAGCGACGCGACGACTTCCGGAAGCGGCTACAGGGCCGTTCGGAATGACGGGTCCGGGTCCGACGTCGGCGTGGGGACAGACCTGCGACCGGATCGCCGACCGGGCCTGGGTGGACAACGCCGTGCGCCTGATCGAGGCCGACGCGAGGCGCAGCGCAGACACGCATCTGGTCCGATTTCCGCTGGGTGATTTCGCGCGATGGGAGAGGCCGGGCGGGGGATCCGACGGGGTACAGCTCTATCTCAAGGACGAGACCACCCACATCACGGGAAGCCTCAAGCACCGGCTGGCGCGGTCGCTGTTCCTGTACGCGCTGTGCAACGGCTGGATTCGCCACGACACGACCGTGATCGAGGCGTCGTCGGGGTCCACTGCGGTGTCGGAGGCCTACTTCGCCCAGCTCCTCGGACTGCCGTTCGTCGCCGTCGTACCCCGCTCGACCAGCGCGGCGAAGGTCCGATTGATCGAGCGGCAGGGCGGGACCTGTCACTTCGTGGACCGATCGGACGAGGTGTACGCCGAGGCGAGCCGGCTCGCGGCTGAGGTGGGCGGCCATTACCTGGATCAGTTCACGAATGCCGAGCGAGCCACGGACTGGCGTGGCAACAACAACATCGCCGAGTCGATCTTCACTCAGATGTCGCTCGAGGAGAACGCCGAGCCGGCGTGGGTCGTGGTGGGTGCCGGTACGGGTGGCACCTCGGCGACTATCGGTCGGTATATCCGCTACCGTCGGCACGCGACCCGGTTGTGTGTGGTGGACCCGGAGAACTCGAGCTTCTTCCCATCGTACAAATGTTCGGATTCCGGCGTGTCCACCGGCCTTCCGTCCCGGATCGAGGGCATCGGCAGGCCCCGCGTCGAGCCATCGTTCATTCCAGACATCGTCGACCGGATGGTCTCGGTTCCCGATGCCGGTTCGATCGCGGCCGCCCGCGCAGCGTCGGAGGTTCTGGGGCGCCGGGTCGGCGGGTCGACCGGAACCAACCTGTGGGGCGCGTTCGGACTGGTGGCGGACATGGTCGCGCGGCGCCGGCGGGGCAGCGTCGTCACCCTGCTCGCCGACGGCGGCGACCGGTACCT
>CAJCHX010000142.1 GCA_903970215.1 Acidobacteriaceae bacterium | reverse complement strand
CCGCGACCAGGCGGTGCCTGACCACGTCGGCGCTGGTCAGCTCGGCGATGTGGATGTCATCGATGCCCGCCAGGATCCCCGTGGCCGCCCGCAGGCCGCTGGTCGCCCCGCCGGGGAGGTCGACCTGCGACATGTCACCGGTCACCACGATCTTCGAGCCGAAGCCGAGACGGGTGAGGAACATCTTCATCTGCTCACCGGTGGTGTTCTGTGCCTCGTCGAGGATGATGAAGGCGTCGTTGAGGCTCCGGCCACGCATGTACGCCAGCGGAGCCACCTCGATCACCCCCGCAGCCATGAGCTTGGGAATCGCCTCGGGGTCCATCATGTCGTGCAACGCATCGTGCAACGGCCGCAGATAAGGGTCGATCTTCTCGCTGAGCGTCCCGGGGAGGAAGCCGAGTCGCTCGCCCGCCTCGACGGCCGGACGGGTGAGGATGATGCGGCTGACCTGCTTTGTCTGCAGCGCCTGCACGGCCTTCGCCATCGCGAGGTAGGTCTTGCCGGTACCTGCGGGCCCCACACCGAACACGATGGTGTGCCGGTCGATCGCGTCGACGTACTTCTTCTGATTGACCGTCTTGGGCCGCACGGTCTTGCCACGCCGGGAGATGATGTCGAGTGTGAGGACTTCGGCGGGCGACTCGCCCGAACCGTCGGTCATCATCGCCACCGACCGGCGCACCTCCTCGGGGCTGACGGTGACGCCGCTGCGAACGGCGGCCAGCAACTCGGCGATCACCCGCTCCGCGAGCGCGACATCAGCCGGAGTCCCGGCCACCGTGAGCACGTTGCCGCGAGCGTGGATGTCTGCGTCCAGCGCGGACTCGAGCGCGCGAAGATTGACATCCGCTGCCCCCAGCAGCCCGAAGGTCAGCTCGATCGGGATCTCGATTGTGGAACGGGCCTGGTCGGGTTCACTCACGCGGTGGTCGTGTCCTCTGCTCGGGACCGGTGGGTCCGGGTACGCCCTGGTAGGGACGTCGCCGCGTCCGAGTGGGCGCTGCTGCCGTCCAGTTTAGTCCGCAGCCGAGCGGGAAAGCTCGTCGACGACCGCGACCGTGGCCGCGTGACTCGCCGAGGACGGGTCCAGGAAGTCGTCGTGGCCCTGCCCGGGGATGATCTGCAGGGTCGCGTCCATGCCGTTCTTCAGCGCGTTCTCGAGGAACCACTCGGACAACTGATAGGGCACCTGCTGGTCGTCCCGGCCGTGCAGCGCCCGTACCGGCGTCTTGAACGGCATCTGCGCGACGGGGCTGGCCTGCGCGAACGTCCTCTTGACCAGACGCACGTTGGCATTGGGAGCCAGATCGAACAGCAACCGCATCGACTGGTCGCCGTCGCCGCGCTCGATCAGGTCCAGCACGCCACCGCGCGAGACGGCACCGAGCAGGTGGTCGCGCTGCGCCGCGGCCCACACCGCGAGGGTGGCGCCGGCGCTGTGGCCGACGACGATCTGCCCTGACTTCGCGAGGTTCGCGTCGGCGTAGTCGATGGCCGCCAAGACGTCGTCACCGAGGATCGGCCACCGCACGCCCGGCTCACCGACACGCCGGTACTCGATGTTCCACACCG
>CAJCHX010000141.1 GCA_903970215.1 Acidobacteriaceae bacterium | reverse complement strand
GCTCCAGGACGTCGAAGGCCGCATGCTGACTGACGACGAGATCGCCAACGTGCTGGTCGGTCTGTTCATGGCCGGGCACCACACCACGGCGTCAACGCTGGCCAGCCTGCTCGACCGCATCGCTCGCGACCCTCAACTGCGGGACCAACTGGCTTCGGATCCGACGCTCATCCCGAAGGCGGCCGAAGAGGCCGTTCGTCTCTACACTCCGCTGCACGGGTTCTTCCGTCAGACCACCGCCGACATCACCTTCGAAGGCCAGGAGTTGCCGGCCAAGTCGGAGGTCATGCTGAACTACGCAGCAGCGAACCGGGATCCGACGGTGTTCGATTCCCCCCACGAATTTCGGGTCGACCGATCCCCGAATCCGCACGTCGGCTTCGGCTTCGGCATCCACACGTGCGTCGGCGCACAGCTGGCGCGACTGGAACTCCGCATCGTCGTCGCCGAGGTGTTGAGGCGTCTGCCGGACCTCCAGCACACCGGGGAGGACGCGCCCTGGATCTGGAGCGACGGAAACCTGATGGCGCTGAGCCGCGTGCCGGTCACTTTCACCCCTTCGTGAGCCTTGTGCAGAGCGCGGGGCCTGCTCTACCGTCATTAGAAGACTAACAAAGTTCGATCAAAGGATGCCCTTCATGACCGTCGCAACAGTCCGCTCCTCCGAGATCGACGTTGTCGATGAAGAGGCGCTGGTCGAAATCGCTCAGATGCTCGGACCAGGGATCGCCAGCCGTCGCTCCGAGACGTACGCGCAACGCCGCATCTCGGACGAGACGATCTCGGAGTTGAAGCGCAGCGGCCTGTTCCGCCTGCTCCAACCCAAGCGGTACGGCGGCTACGAAGCCAGCTATCGGACCGTCATGAGAGTGACCGAGGAGCTCGCCTCGGCGTGTCCGTCGACCGGCTGGGTGTTCGCAGTGCTCAGCGATCACCAATGGATCATGTCGCTGTATCCCGAGCGGGCTCAGGACGAGGTGTGGGCGGACGACCCGGACACGCTCATCTCGTCCTGCTTCGCCCCGCGGGCGACTGCGCAGCGTGTCGACGGTGGCTATCGGGTCAGCGGCAAGTGGTCGTTCTCCAGTGGCTGCGACCATGCCCGCTGGGCGATGTTGGGGGCGTTCGTCGACGATGGGAACGGACGGCAGATCACCACCCACCTGCTCGTTCCGATGGACGACCTGGAGATCATCGACGACTGGTTCGTCCTCGGCCTCAACGGTAGTGGAAGCAAGAGTCTGGGCGGCACGGACATCTTCGTCCCGGAGCATCGGGCGGTGACCTATGAGCAGATGAACACTGCAACTGCGCCAGGGCGGGCCGTGCATCCCGATTACGCCATGTGCCGAGCCCCCCGCCGAGCGTTCACGGTCTTCACGCTGTCACCGGTCATGGTGTCGATCGCGCGGCAGGCATACGCGCTGGTCACCGACGGCCTCCGCGGCCGGATCAGCAGAGGCGTGCGGGTGGCCGAACAGCAAAGCGTCCAGCTGAAGATCGCGGAAGCCGGCGCCCTGATCGATATCGCGGCGAC
>CAJCHX010000140.1 GCA_903970215.1 Acidobacteriaceae bacterium | reverse complement strand
ATGCGCGCCCTCGTCGTCGAGAAGGCCGTGATCCCCGACCGTGCGATCGACGACCCGCCGAGCCTGGTGATCACGCAGGACACCGTGGCCGGGTTGGCGACCGCCGGAGCCGTCTGGTTGGTGTGGGCGGTGCGATCAGGGCGCCGCGACGACGCGGTGGCGCGGCAGACCGGGGGCCTGCGGTGAAATCGACCCGGACGCCGAATCCGGTGCTGTCGCTGGTCTTCTGGATGCTTCCTGCCGGAGCGGTGAAGAACATGGTGCTGCGACTGCTGGGCAACGAGATCGGCCGCGGCGCCGACTTGGGGCCCAACCTCGTGCTCCGCTGCGGACGGTTCTCCTGCGGCGCCGGCTCGTCGATCGGCGCATTCAACGTCTTTCGCAACCTGGCCGCGGTCGAACTCGGCGACCACGCATTCATCGGAGGGTTCAACCAGGTCACGGCCGCCCCCGCATATCAGCGGATCGATCGTGACGCCGGACGACTCGTTCTGGCTGCGGGGGCGGGCATCGTCAACCGCCACTATCTCGACTGCTCCGGTGGAATCCGGTTGGGGCGCATGGCGATGCTCGCCGGAGTCCGCTCGATCTTCCAGTCCCACGAACTCGACCTGCGGCACAACCGGGCCACTGCAGCGCCCATCGCGGTGGGTGAGTTCACCTTCACCGGCACGCGGGTGCTGGTTCTGGCGGGCGCCTCCGTTCCGGCCCGGTCGATCGTCGCGGCCGGGTCGGTGTGGGTGCGCGGCTCCGACCCGGCCCGGCCGGGGCTGCATGCGGGGAATCCGGCGCGCTGGATCAAGCCGGTAGCGGACTGGGAGTGGATGTCTCGTCGCGATGTGCACACCCCGGTCCCGGAGGGGGTGGTCCCATGATGGTCCTGGTGTATGCGGTGGTCGGGGTGGTGGCGGCGCTCCTCGGGGTGCTGCCGTGGTCGAGTTTCGCGCTACCGACCGCCGAGGAGCGCCGCGCGGCCACGGCGATCGTCCTGCTCGCGGCCTGGCCGCTGCTGTGGACGTTCCTGCTCGGTCCGCTCCTCATCGGGAATCCGCCGTCGCCGTTGTTCCCGCTGCTGTGGTTCGCGCCGGCGTTGTGCTGGTCGGTCACCATGCTGGCGCACAACGTCAACACCCGTGGCTTCGTCGTCGATCCACCCGTGGTGCTGATCGCGTCCCAGTCGCTCCTGACGCTGCTCTTCGTGATCTGGGAGCCGAAGAACTCGAGCGAGATCCTGCGCTGGTTGTTCGGCGCGATTCTGCTGCTGATGGTGGTGATCAAGGAGCGCCGGGTGACCGCCCACGCCGTTGCGGTCGGATGCCGGGCCTCGCTCGCGCTGGTCGCCTGCGTGGTGCTGGCCACGGTCCTGGTGAACCCTGCCGCCGTCGCGGCCTGTCGCATGGATAAGTGCGATGCGGCCGGTCGGGTGTTGACCTCGCCGTTCGCCGGAAACGGCAACATCCTCGGCCTGTCCGTCGCGATGCTGCTGCCGTTCGCGCTGCTCGGGCGGAGCGCGGGCCGCTCCTTCGCACTGGTGTCGAGCGTCCTGGCAGTCGGTGAACTCGCAGGCAGCCGTTCTGCTTTCATCGGGGTCGGCGTGGTGGTGGTGTTGCACGCGGCCCTTCGGTTCGCGCGGGGCCGGGCGCGGTCGACGGTCCTGGCAGCCGGGCTGCTGGGCTCGCTCGCGCTGTCGCTCGCGCCTGCCCTGCTCTCCTACGACGACCAGGCGTTCTCGTTCCGGGGGGAGCTGTGGAACGACGCCAAAGCGCTGATCCACGATCGGCCGATCCTCGGTGGCGGGCCCACCACGTGGGAGAAGTTCGGCGAGACGTCGATCATCGACGCCAACTACTCGCCGCACAACGCCTGGCTCGACATGACGGTCTCGGTGGGGCTCTTGGGGGTGGCGATCATCGTCTGCGCCATGGCCCTCAAGGTGTACCTGCTCTCCGGGCCGGAGCGCGAGGCCGTCGTCGTCTACCTGTGCGGACTACTCGGGGCTTCAACGCTCGAGTCACTGTTCGTTCCGTATTTCCTGGGGATCGCGCCGTTCGTGGCGATCATCCCGCTGCTCATCGGACCGGGGTCGCGGGTGATCGGCGGATCGTCCGCACCGGTCGAGTCCCCGGCCGCCTCGGCCGAATCATCCGGCCAGAAAGGGCGTTCGTGAACCTGTTGATCGATGTCGTGCGCAGGCGAGTGCCTCTGATCCTGATCGTCGGGGTGCTCGCGGCGCTGGTCCCGATAGTCCTCGCGCTGCGCGCGCCGGACACCTATCGCGCGACGGCCCGACTGTTCGTCGCCACGGCCGCGCAGGACGTGGTGTCGGCCGCGCAGGGCGATCTGGCGGCCAAGTCGCGGGTCCAGACGTACGAGGCACTCGCGAAAGGGGACGAGCTGATGTATCTCGCAGCGCTCAAGTCGGGGCAGAACATCACCGCCGAGCAACTCGCCGCCTCCGTGCAGGTTGCGGTGCCGCCGGGAACCGTGCTGCTCGATGTGTCGTCGACGGCGGGGAGTCCGGCCGCCGCAGCGGGACGCGCGCAGGCCGTCGCGGATCAGCTCGTCACCACGGTCCAGCAGGCCGAGCAGCCGCTGCGCACCGGCCAGCCGTCGATCGGCCTGCTGGACCTGCAGCCGGCCGATGCGGGCGTGCGGCGGGTACCGCGGTTGCAACCGCGGCCGATCGCGGAGTTCGCGGTGGCCGGGCTGCTCGCGGGTGCCCTGGTGGCGATTCTGATCCCGGCGCGGGTGCGGCTGGTGCCCCGTCGACGCCACCGCGTCGGCCGAGGGGCGTCGCGGGTGCCGGCGGCGGCCGGAGACGGCCAGGCATGAGCGCGGCCGACCCATCCCACGTCGTTCGAGACCTGTCCCGGTTCCCTGGAACCGGGACGTTCCGCGGCAGGTCCCGCCCCTACCGGATCCTCTGGATGGCGGTGTCGGAGACGGTGGTCATGAAGTGGTGGCTGCCGAACCGGATCCGCATCTCGATCCTCCGGTGGTTCGGCGCCGAGATCGGTCGTTCGTGCATCGTGCGTAAGCGTGTCCGGATCGAGTTTCCGTGGTTGCTGAGCATGGGGGACCACTCGTGGATCGGCGAGGGGGTGTGGCTGATCAACAAGCGCCGGCTGACGATCGGGTCCAACGTGTGCATCTCGCA
>CAJCHX010000139.1 GCA_903970215.1 Acidobacteriaceae bacterium | reverse complement strand
CAGATGTCGCAGATCGACCTCCTCGACTGCCCCTACTGCGGCAAGCGGATGGAGTCGCTGGCGCGCGACGCTCGGTAGTGGTCGCTCGCGGGAGGGGCCACGACGTGCGCTCGATCGCCCTCCTGCGCCGCCGCGCCGCGGCAACCGCAGCGGTCGCGCTGGCGGCCGTCGGCCTCGCCGCCTGCGGCGGCAGCGGCACGGGATCGACCGACACCAAGGGCGCCCCGGCGTTCACCGTCCCCACGGCGGGCGTGAGCGTCAGCGCCGCGACGGCCACCACCGGCGCGACGGCCACCAAGAAGAAGACGTCGTCGACGAGCACCACCGCCACCACCGGCGACACCGGCACCGCGGGCACGACCGGGGACACCGGCAGCGCGGGCACCACCGGGGACACCGGGTCGGCCGGCACCAGCGGGGCGACGGGCAGCACCGGCACGGCAGGCGCGACGGGCAGCACCGGCACGGCAGGCGCGACGGGCAACTCGGGCACGACGGGTGGCGCCGCGACGGGTGACTCGGGCAACACCGGCACTCCCGCGGGCACGGGGACGACCGGCGGCGCCGGCCTGTCCTCGAGCTTCTGTCAGCAGAACCCCGGCGCCTGCTGAGCGCCTCGACGCGAGGACGCGTCTAGCTCGACGGGTTGCTGGTGGCGGCGGTCCTCGCGCCGAGCATTTCCGAACAGGCGCGACACGTCGCGAGCAGGGCGCCGGAGAGGGTGTCCTCGTTGCCCGCAAAGCGCTGGGCGGGGACCGGCACCGAGATCGCGCCGACCGGTCCGTAGGGATCGCTGATGACCGCGCCGACGGCCGAGATGCCGACCGTGTGCTCCTCGCGGTCGATCGCGAACCCCGCGTCGCGGATCCGATCGAGCTCGGCCCATAGCTCCTGATGGGTGGTGATCGTGGACTCGCTGAGCGTGGACAGGATCGCACTCGCCTGCTCCCTGGGCATCGCGGCCAGGAACGCCTTGCCATTCGCGGTGCAGTGGAGCGGGAAGGCGGCGCCGACCGCGGACACCGCGCGGAGGCGATGCGGCGCGGAGATGTGATCGATGAAGCGTACGGTCGCGCCATCGAGGACCGATAGATCGACCGTCTCCCCAAGCTCCTGGTGCAGGCGCAGGAGAAACGGGCGGACCTGATCGCGCAGGCCGTCTCGGGTGGCGGCTCCGAGCCGGGCGATGCCCGGGCCGAGGTGAATCCGGCCAGCGCCTGCGGGCGTGACGAAATCCTCGGTCTCAAGCGCGGCGATCAGCCGGTGGACCGTTGACTTGGGGATCCCGACGGCGAGCGCGAGCTCTGAGAGGGTGAGGCCGTCGGGCGTGCGCGCAAGCGCCCGCAGGACCTCCGCGACGCGCGCGATGACCTGAATGCCGGGCCGTCGAGCCCCGGCTTCAGCCGGCTCGGTTTCAACCACAGGACACAGTGTATCGGTGCGCTGTCCTGCATAGCAAGATACAAATCTCGCAAGACGGCACTTGACACGACCGATCCCCGCCGATTATTGTCCCGGTCAGCAAGATGCCCATCTCGTATAGCGAGATGGCAATCGTCTGAGGAGAGTGTCCATGAGCGTTACCGAGCCGGCGTCCGCCGTGCCCAATTCCACCGGTCCGAACGGGCTGCAGTTCTTCGACCTCTCGAACCCGTTCGGTCACGACGCGCCGTTGTGGCCGTATTTCCCGGACGTCAAGATCGAGCGCTTCCACTATCACGCCAAGTCCGGTGTGCTCTCGCAGCAGATCACCACGTTCATGCACTGCACGACGCATACCGACGCGCCGGCGCACGTGATCGAGGGCACGCGGTTCATCGACGAGGTGCCTCTGGCTTCGTACTTCGGGACCGGGGTGGTCGTCTCGATTCCGAAGCAGAAGTGGGAGGTGATCACCGCTGAGGATCTCGAGAACGCCACCCCGGAGATTCGCGAGGGCGACATCGTGATCGTCAACACGGGCTGGCACCGGTACTGGGGCGACAGCCGCAAGTACTTCGTCGAGTCGCCCGGCACCTACGACGAGGCCGGAGCCTGGCTCGCCGCCAAGAAGGTGAAGGGCTTCGGCATCGACTGCCAGGCGCTTGACCATCCTCTGGGCACCGCGATCGGGCTGCAGCCCAATGGGCCGCTCATCCACGGCATCGCCGAGGAGTACGCCGACCACACCGGCGGGGGTGACCTGGCCACCGACTTTCCCCTGTGGGAGCCGTGT
>CAJCHX010000138.1 GCA_903970215.1 Acidobacteriaceae bacterium | reverse complement strand
GGGCGTCGCGTCCACCGCTCCGGTCTACGCCGCCGACGCCGACGGCGGCGTGATCGTCGATGTGGACGGCAACTCCCTGATCGATCTCGGTTCCGGCATCGCCGTGACGAGCGTCGGCGCGAGCGACGCCACAGTGGCCGCGGCCGTCGCCGAGCAGGCGGCCCACTTCACCCACACCTGCTTCATGGTGACGCCGTACGAGGGGTATGTGGCCGTAGCCGAGAAGCTCGTCGAACTCACCCCCGGCGACCACGAGAAGCGCGTCGTACTGTTCAACTCGGGCGCCGAGGCGGTGGAGAACGCCGTGAAGGTCGCGCGCCTCGCGACGGGACGCGACGCCGTGGTCGCCTTCGATCACGCCTACCACGGACGTACCAACCTCACGATGGCGCTGACCGCGAAGTCGATGCCGTACAAGCAGAACTTCGGCCCGTTCGCCCCCGAGATCTACCGCATGCCGATGTCGTACCCGTTCCGCGACGAGAAGGGCCTGACGGGTGCCCAGGCCGCGCAGCGCGCGATTAGCGCGATCGAGAAGCAGATCGGGGCTCAGAGCCTCGCCGCGATCATCATCGAGCCGGTGCAGGGTGAGGGCGGATTCGTCGTCCCCGCGCCGGGCTTCCTCCCGGCATTGGTCGCGTGGGCCAAGGAGAACGGCGTGGTCTTCATCGCCGACGAGGTGCAGACGGGATTCGGCCGCACCGGGCAGTGGTTCGCATCCGAGGACGAGGGCATCGTTCCCGACCTCATCACCCTCGCCAAAGGCATCGCGGGCGGTATGCCGCTGTCCGCGGTCGTCGGTCGCGCCGATCTGATGGAGGCCGTGCACCCCGGCGGCCTCGGTGGCACGTACGGCGGCAACCCGGTCGCGTGCGCGGCTGCACTGGCCGCCATCGCCCGGATGGCCGAGTACGACCTGCCCGGCCGCGCCGCCGAGCTGGGCGGCCGCGCCAAGGCGACCCTCGAGGCACTGGCCGCCGAGATCCCCGCGATCGGCGACGTCCGCGGCCGCGGCCTCATGTTGGCGGTGGAGTTCGTCGGCGAAGACGGCATCACGCCTGCCGCCGATCTCACCAAGGCGATCGCCGCCGACTGTCTGGCGCAAGGGGTACTGGTCCTCACCTGTGGCACCTATGGCAACGTGATCCGGCTGCTTCCGCCATTGGTGATCGCGGAGGACACTCTGAACGAGGGGCTCGCAGTCCTGACCGACGCCATCCGCCGGCACGCCGGCGCTGCCACCACCCGAGAGACGGTGAACGCATGACCACACAGGTGACCACCCACGGCCTGCTCGTGGGCGGCGTCGAGTCGCCGTCCGCATCGGGGCGCACGTTCGAGGTGATCGACCCCGCGACGGGGCGGTCGATCGCCACGGTCGCGGACGCCGGGCCCGAGGACGCGGCCGCCGCGTTGCGCGCCGCGCACGACGCCGCGCCCGGCTGGGCTGCGACGCCCGCCCGAGAGCGCTCGCGCATTCTGCGCCGCGCCTTCGACGCACTGGTCGCACGGACCGAAGAGTTCGCGGCCCTGATCACCGCTGAGATGGGCAAGCCGCTCGCGGACAGCCGGGGTGAGGTCGCGTACGGTGCCGGCTTCCTCGAGTGGTTCGCGGAGGAGGCGGTGCGGATCAACGGCCGTAACACCCCCGCGCCGTCGGGCAACGGGCGGATCCTGGTGACGCACGAGCCGGTCGGGCTCTGTTACGCCGTCACGCCGTGGAACTTCCCACTCGCCATGATCACCCGCAAGGTGGGACCGGCGCTCGCCGCCGGAAACACGATGATCGTCAAGCCCGCGGAGGCGACTCCGCTGACCGCGCTTCTGATGGGGCGCTTGTTCGTGGAGGCTGGCCTGCCCGAGGGCGTGCTGTCCATACTGCCGTGTTCGGACCCGACGGCGGTGTCCGACACCGTCTTCGCCGATCCGGGGCTGCGTAAGGTGACCTTCACCGGGTCGACCGCGGTGGGCCGCAAGCTGCTGGCACGCGCTGCGGACGGCGTGTTGCGCACGTCGATGGAGCTCGGTGGCAATGCACCGTTCATCGTGTTCGGCGATGCCGACCTCGACGCCGCCGTCGACGGTGCGATGGCCGCCAAGATGCGCAACGGGGGACAGGCGTGCACCGCCGCCAACCGGTTTTTGGTGGAGAACACCGTGCGGGCCGAGTTCGTCGAACGGCTCACGGCCCGGATCGCCGCTCTGCGCACCGGCGCAGGGGCGGAGCCGGGTGTAGACGTCGGCCCACTTATCACGGATAAGCAGCGCGCCAACGTGGCGGCGCTGGTGGCCGAGGCCGTCGCCGACGGCGCGCGCGTCACCACCGGTGGGCACGAACTGGCCGGTGACGGGTACTTCTACGCGCCGACCGTGCTGGACGACGTGCCGGCCTCGTCGCGGATCGTGCGCGACGAGATCTTCGGCCCCGTCGCCGCGATCCGTGGATTCGACACCGAGGCCGAGGCGATCGAGCGCGCGAACGACACCGAATACGGCCTCGCCTCGTACTTCTATACCAACGATCTGCAGCGCACCATGCGGGTCGCGGCCGGGATCAAGTCCGGGATGGTGGGCGTGAACCGCGGCATCATCTCCGACCCGGCTGCGCCGTTCGGCGGCGTCAAGTGGTCCGGCCTCGGCAGCGAGGGCGGTTCGGAGGGGATCGAGGAGTACCTGGTGACGAAGTACGTGGCGCTGCCCGCCGTCTGACCTGTCGCGCGGGTTGTTGCTCAGCGCCGACCGCTGTGGTGTTGACCATAGCGGTCGGCGTTTTCGCAGGTGGCAACGGCCATCTGCGGCGGTGGGCGTGGCTGCCGGATCGCCTCAGCACGGTCACAGCAGAGTCTCAGGCTGCGTCGGCACGGTCGGTTCTATGCAGATGCACAGGGTCACGGTCCTCGCGGTGGGTGGCACCGGTGAGTCTTTCGAGGGCGATGCCCGCAGTGCGGTGTCGGGGATGCTCGCGCACGTCACCGACGAGCTCGACGATCGGTTCAGCGCCCGTTGGGTGGGCTATCCCGCCTCGTACGGGCCGGTTCCCAATCCGGCGGGGATCAGCTACGCAGACAGCGTCGCGATCGGTGTCGACGCACTACTGCGCGCGGTCGCCGACACCCCCGGCCCGGTCATGCTGATCGGCTACTCGCAGGGCGCCGTCGTGGTGCGGATGGTGTTGGGTGCGATCGCGGACGGTGCCGTGGCCGCGCCGCACGTGATCGCGGCCGGTCTCATCTCCGATCCGCAGCGTCCGGAGGGCACCGATCCCAGCTGCGACGGGTACGGCGTCGCCGGCCGCGGGCCGTACGTTCCCGATTCGGTACCGGTGCTCTGGGTGTCCCACCCGGACGATGTCATCTGCAACGCCAGTGGAGACTCGTTCGTCCGCGACCTGGCCGACGCCACGGCGTCGCTCGCGCTGCGCGACATGCGCCGGTGGGCCCCGTCGTCGCTCGCGCGGTATCGCCGGGGCCTGTTCCAGAACGCGGCCAAGACGGTGGTCTCCCGCGAGCAGTGGGGCCGGGACGTCCGACGTGCCCGGACGGCGGTCGTCGAGATCCTCGGTTATCTGCCCACGGTCCGGGTCGGCGGCCGCGTGGTCAATCGGCGCGGCGACCGCCACGTCGCATACGCTGTCGAACCACTGCACCGTCGCCGCTACGAAGACGAGGAATTGACCGGTTGCCAGTTGCTCGCACAGTGGCTACAGGTGCAGGCGACGTTCCGTGCTGGTCTATTGTCTGTGCAGTACCCAGAAGCAGGTTGATCGAGCCCTCAAGGAGGCCGACGTGCCACGTGATACCGAGAGCATCGAGCGCGAGATCGAGCGCGCCCGCGAGCAGCTGGCCGCGACGCTGGATCAGCTCGGGCAGCGCGCGGACCCGAAGAAACTGGTCGAATCGGCCACGGCGTCGGCTGTGGCCACCGCGACCAAGCCCCCCGTGCTCGCGGCTGCGGCCGGCGTAGGACTGCTGGTGGTGCTGGTGGTGGCATCTCGGGTGCGGCGGGGTCGCCGCGAGAAGAAGGTGCTCAAGGCGCTCGCGGCGGGAAAGATCACCATCTGAGTCCCTCGATCCGACGGAGCAGGGCGGCCGGTGCACTCGTGTGCGTCGCCGCCCTGTCGTGTGCCTGTGCCGGTCGGGCGGACACCACAGCGGCGATGCCGTCGGGGTTCCCGGTGAGCCGGGTACCGGTGGTCGGCCCAGTGCGCGCCACGGAGCAGATCGATGTAGGACATCCGGTCTGGCGCCTCACGGTGTCGGGGGACACGACGGTGCCTGCGGCCCGTGCCCTGCTCGCAGCCGGCTTTCATCCGGCTACGCCGACGACGCCGCTCGATGCGGGGGAGACCGGCGCCGTGTACCTGCGGCCCGGTCTCACGGTGGGATTGTCGTCGGACGGTTCCACCGTGACGTACGTGGTGAGTCCGACGCCCGGGCCGGCAGGTTGAGTACGCACCGAGCGCAACGAGGATAGGCTGGACGACATGGAGTTCCCCAAGGCGCTGGTAGGGCCTGCGAAGCTAGGTCTTGCGGTCGCTGATCTCGGTCTGACCGCAGCGCAACAGACGGCCGGCGTCGCGCGTGACGTCATCGCGGTGGCGGCCGATCAGATCGACCCCGAGGCACGCGCCGGGATGCAACGGAACGAGAACGCGGTGACCGCCGTGATGCGGATCCCGTACATCGTGAATCGGGTCGCGACGCTGGTGGGCCCCGGCGGGGCGGTGGACAGGCTGATCGGGCCGGGCGGCGCGATCGACCGGGTGGCCGACCTGTTCGATGACGACGGTCTGGTGGATCGGGTGATCCGGCCCGGTGGCCCCCTCGACAAGGCGACTGCGCCCGGCGGGATCGTCGATCGGCTGGTCTCGGAGGACGGGGTGATCAGCTTGATCATCGCCGAGGATGGACTTCTGGTCCGGACGATCGAGATGACCAACGCGATGGCCGACATAGCGCCGGCTCTGCTCTCGATGAACCAGCAGCTGGCCGTGATCCAAGACGTGGTGGGTGCCGCCAACAACGTCGCCGCGCCGGTGACCGACCTGCTCACCAGCCTGCCCAAGTTCGCGATTCGTACCGCGGCGGATGCGGCGCGGTACGGGGCGTCCGCGATGAGCGCGCCCTCGCATGATCGGCGCGTGGTCGAAGCGACCGTCGTCACGCCGCGGCCATCGGCACCGCCGAAAGTAGAAACGCCCACGCCGACACCCGCCGCGTCGACACCCGCTGCGCCGACACCCGGAGCTCAGACACCCGCAGCGTCGTCGGCCGGCGCCGCGCCGGGACGCGCAGCCTCGTCGGCGGCTCGTCCGGTCGGCCCCGAGCCTGTGCCGGCAGCAGGTCGGTTCCCTTCCGCGGCCCCGACGCAGCCCGTGACCCCGGCGTCCCCTGCGCCGACCCAGCATGTGACCGCAGCGCCCAATCCGCCGACAGATCCGCCCACCGGGTCTGCCCCGTAGCCAGGCGTCGTCTGGAATCATGACGGCATGGCCGATGCGGAACTCCATACCCAGATCCAGCACCTGATCGACACCGAGCACGAATTGCGCCGCCAGGTCGCCAGCGGCGCGATCACTGGGCAGCAGGAGCAGGAGCGATTGCGTGGCATCGAAACCCATCTCGACCAGTTGTGGGATCTGCTGCGCCAGCGCCAGGCCAAACGCGAATTCGGCCAGAATCCCGATGCCGCGCGGCTGCGTTCACCTGACGTCGTAGAGGACTACAAGGGCTGACCGCGGCCGTAATCACTACCGCAACTCACCACCGCCATCGCTTCGGCAGGCCACCCGGCAGCGCGAGCGCCCGCCCGGGGTGGTGTCCCGGGTGGGTGCTCACGTACGTGGTTGTCCGCGTGCTGTTTTCGCTCTGACGCGGGCCGGGCCTGCTGGCGGCGGCGCGGTCGGATCCGGTCAGAAGGGGGGTGGTTGGTCGGGTTCGCGTCCGTGTCGTGTGTCGTCGGCGTGTCGGAGTCTGCGGTTGTGTTGGCGGAGGCGTTCGCGGTGCGCGTTGCGTTGCTCGGCGCGGCTGGGTGTGCTGTCGGTGGGTTTGGGGGTCGGTTCGGGCACGTCTCGGGCGGGTTCCCATACCAGCTGCTCGATGGTGGGGAATCCGTCGGTGCCCTGTACCAACCCGGTCAGGTAGGTCGGGCCGGCGGGGTGGTGCCAGTGCACCGTTCCGTCGGGGAGGACGTCGGAGAGCCATCCGGTGTGGGTTTTGATCCGATGGTGGAAACCGCAGAGCGGCACCAGGTTGCCCACCACGGTCCGTCCGCCTTGTGTGGGGTCGGTGTGGTTGTATTCGATCACGTGGTCGAGTTGGCAGTGCTCGGCCGGCACCTGGCATCCGGGGAACACGCAGGTGCGGTACCGCAACCGGACCACCAGGTGTTGGGTGGCGGTGGGGCGGTACCCGGTCGCCTCGGGCGCGGTCACCGTCCCGTCCGCGGCGCGGCGGCCCACCGTCCGCACGGTCACCGTGCAGGTGTCGAGCAGCCGGCGGGCTTCGGTCGCGGTGACCGGGCCGGATGCGCATCGGGTGGCGCCGAGCAACTCACCCGGCCGGTCGTCGGCGCCGGCCAGGGTGGACTCGGCCAGGACCAGCACCAGGTCCGCTTTCACCCGTTCGGTGACCGCGCCGGTCCGCGGCCGCCGCTCGGCGTGCTCGCAGGTGTCGCGTCCGCATCGGCAGCCCAGGCTGGCGTAGCCCTGCATCAGGGAGTGGACCGCGTCCACCTCCCGCTGGTCGCGGCTGCGGCCGTCTTTGCGGCACACCGTCGCGGCGACCTGTTCGACCATCTGTGAGATGTCCACGGCGGCGGCCCGGTCCATCCGGGCCTCCATCGTGACCTTCCCGTCGTGGTGGGCGGTGAACGCGAGGTAGTCCTTCCGGCCGGCGGGTCTGTGCCGGTGCGCGTCGAGGTCGAGGCGGGCCACGATCCGCGCCGCCGCGCTCTCGACCGCCCGCGGGCCGAGCACCGCCCCCGGCCGGGACAGCCGCCCGGCGAGCACCGCGGTGATCCGGGTGTCGAACTGCGCCACCAGGTCCGGGTCGGTGATCGCCGCCGACTGCGTGAGCACGATCCGTGCCTGCCGCATCGACACCAGCCCGTCGCCCATCAACGCCAGCACCCCCGGCAGCCGCTCCCGCAGATCCACCGCCCGGTCCAACTCCCCGGCCGCCGCCGCGCGGGTCACCCCCAGCGCGGCACCGACCTCCGCGTTCAACGCGTCCCAGTCGTCGACGAACACGAACCGCTGGTCCTGATCGAGATCCGCCGCCCGCGCCCGGTACTGCTCACCGCGCAGCCGGTGCACCTCCGTCAGTGCCACCACGTCCTGCGCGGCCAGCCGGTTCACCGTCCGCCGCCGTTCCCGCACCTGCTCCAACCACCCGGCGGGAGGCAGATCCGGCGCGTCGAACCCCTCCGGCAGCGGCCGCGTCACCACCGCACCTGTTTCGAACCCGTTGACTGTACCGCTCATACATTCGATGGTACCGATCGCACCGAATGCCTGCAATGACCGAACAGAGAACCAGCTGTGAGCCGTGAACAGCGCAGATCCGCGGTCGTCTGCACGTGCGTCGGTGTCATCCCGCGCCGCGCGTTCGAACAGCTCGACACTAGCTGTAGCGGCCAGTGACCGATTGACATTGACGTCGATGTCAAACCATACTGTGATGGTGGACACATCGGAGGCTGCCGACCGCGCGCGCACCGCGCGGCGCGAGAGCACCGGTCCGCGCCGCGCGGAGTTGCTGGCTGCGGCGTCACGCTGCTTCGCGGACGACGGATACGACCGCACCACCGCGGCGTCGATCAGTGAGCGCGCCCAGACCTCGCGGCCCACGTTCTACGCCTACTTCGCCTCCAAAGACGAGGTGTTCCACGCGCTCACGCGGGAGGTGTGCGACCAGCTGATCGCTGCGCAACAGGTGGTCGACGTCGAATCTGCTTCGGCGCGTGACGTGCTCGCCGCTACGACCCGCGCGTTCGCGGAGGCGGTGTACGCCAACGCGCCGCTGCTCGCGATCATCGAGCACCGGGCAGGCATCGACCCTGTCGTGGACCGGCTGTGGGGGACGGTGCGGACCCGCACCCGGCGCCGGTTCACCCGGTTCCTGGAACGCCTCGACGCCGCGGGAGCGATCGATCCGGTCGTCTCACCGGCCCGCATCGTCGATACCTTGTCGGACGCACTCCTGATCGGCGCGGCCCGACTGTCAGGCGCGTCCGCCGCCCAGCGCGAGCGGTTCGTCCTCGAGCACATCGCCATCACGGAACGCCTGGTGGGCGTCGCGTGACCACCGACAGGAGATCTGAAGTGACGTCGTCGAACCTACTTGCGGCCGCGGCTGCCGAAGTGCGAGCGGTGCAGGAGAAGCATTGGCCCGCAGCGCTTCCGCGCAAGGTGGAGTATCCCATCGATGGAGGTGTGACCGACTACCTGAGACACTGGGCGCACCTCAGGCCGGGCGCCGTCGCCATCGCCTTCTACGGTCGCGACGTGACGTACGCCGAGTACGACGAGCTGTCCGATCGATTCGCCGGCTGGTTGGCCGGGCTCGGCGCGCGCCCCGGCGCCCGGATAGGTGTCCATCTGGGCAATTGTCCCCAGTTCCACATCGCGATGCTGGGCATCCTCAAAGCCGGGTGCGTGCATGTCCCGATCAACCCGCTGTTCCGCGAGCACGAGCTGCGCCACGAGCTCGCCGACGCCGATGTGAGCGTGCTGCTCGCGCAGGATGTGTTCGCGGAGTTGGTGGCTGCGGTCCGGCCGGATACGGGGTTGCGGCACGTGGCATTCACCGCGCTGTCGGACATGCTTGACGCGGAACCGGTTGTGCCCGTACCGTTCCCGGTCGTCGACCCGGGTTCGTCGGACTGGAGCGATATCGTGGCGAGCCCCCGCGCGGCGGCACGGCCCACCGACGTCGACGCGCTCGCCGCGCTCAATTACACCGGCGGCACCACCGGCATGCCGAAAGGCTGCGAGCACACCCAGCGGCACATGGTCTACACCGCGGCCACTGCCACTGTCGCCGGCGGACATCAGGTGGCGCAAGGTGATTCGGTGGCATTGAACTTCCTACCCGTGTTCTGGATCGCCGGCGAAGACTTCGGAATCCTCAAGTCTCTGGTGGGTGGCGAGCCGGTGGTCTTGATGAATCGCTGGGACCCGGCGGCCGCGCTCGCGCTGGTCGAGCGGCACGGGGTGACAGACATGATCGGCACCGTGGACAACTACGTGGAGCTGATGGACCTGCCCGGCTTCGAGGGCGCCTGCGCGGCGAGTGTGCGCAACGCGCTGGCGGTGTCGTTCGTGTTGAAGTTGACGCCCGAGATCCGGGCGCGATGGCGGGCGGCCACCGGATCGACGCTGCGGGAGGCCAGCT